>CAZJGF010000067.1:0-8461 GCA_964545665.1 uncultured Dehalococcoidales bacterium | reverse complement strand
AGTTTGTTGCATTTTAAATTCTCTATGCTATAATAATTAGCAGTCTTGGCGTTAGAGTGCTAAAATACTATAACGAAAGGAGGTAATATGGCTAAGGCTAAGATTCAACCTTTAGGGGACAGGGTGGTAATTAAACCTAGCCCCAAGGAGGAAGTGAGCAAAGGGGGGATAGTCCTTCCGGACACGGTAAAGGAGAAGCCGCAGGAAGGCGAAATCATCGCTGTAGGTCCGGGGAAGCTATCTGAAGAGGGCAAGCGCATTGCCATGGAGGTGAAGGTAGGAGATACGGTAGTTTATTCCAAATATGCTGGCACCGAGTTTAAGCTGGATGACGAAGAAGTGGTTATTATGCGTGAAAGCGATATTTTAGCTAAGAAGAGTTCATAAGAAGGAGGCAAAGAAATGGCAAAACAACTTCTTTTCGGCGAAGAAGCAAGGAAAGCACTAAAAAGAGGTATAGATACGTTAGCTGACGCGATTAGAGTGACTCTGGGGCCGCGCGGGCGTCCGGTGGCACTGGACAAGAAATTTGGAGCTCCCACCGTTATCAATGACGGCGTTTCCATAGCTAAGGAAATAGAGCTGCCTGACCCATTTGAGAATATGGGTGCGCAATTAGTGAAAGAGGCGGCAACCAAAACCAACGACCAGTGTGGCGATGGCACAAGCACATCCGTTATTCTGGCTCAAGCTATTGTCAGTGAAGGTTTTAAGAACGTCGCCGCTGGTGCTGACTCTATGGCTTTGAAGCGTGGCGTTGAGAAGGGAGTAGAAGTTGTAGTTGATGAGCTTAAGAAAATGTCCATTCCGGTGAAGGGTAAGGAACAAGTGGCCCAGGTGGCCGCTTTATCAGCGGTGGATCAGGAGATTGGCGATTTAATTGCCGATGTTATGGAAAAAGTAGGCAAAGATGGCGTGATCACCGTTGAAGAAGGCAAAGGACTGAAATTTGAAACTGAATATGTTGAGGGGATGAAATTCGACCGCGGTTACATCAGCCCCTATTTCATCACCAATGCCGAACAGATGAGAGTGGAATTAGAAGACCCATACATCCTCATTACCGACAAGAAAATATCAGCTCTCAGTGATGTCCTGCCTGCCCTGGAAAAAATTGTTCAAACTTCCAAGAACATCGTTGTTATTGCTGAAGATGTCGAGGGCGAACCCCTGGCCACCCTGGTGGTCAATAAGCTAAGAGGCACCTTGAGCCCTCTGGCAGTTAAAGCGCCAGGCTTCGGCGATCGCCGCAAGGCAATGCTTCAAGACATAGCTGTTCTCACCGGGGGCAAGGTCATTTCTGAGGAGGTCGGTAGGAAATTAGATTCAGTCACCATAGAGGATATGGGGCGGGCTAGAAGGGTGGTTGCGGATAAAGATAATACGACCATTGTGGAAGGGAAAGGCAAAACTGAGGATATTCAAGGCCGAATCAAGCAAATCAGATCTGAGATTGATATCAGCACCTCTGACTACGATAAAGAGAAATTACAGGAGAGGCTGGCTAAATTGGCTGGTGGCGTGGCAGTGATTAAGGTAGGTGCTGGCACTGAAGTAGAGCTAAAAGAGAAGAAGCACCGAGTGGAGGATGCCTTGTCAGCTACTCGAGCTGCTGTAGAGGAAGGTATCTTGCCGGGGGGTGGTATTGCTCTGCTGAATTCAATACCAGCTTTGGATAAGATTGAAGTTCAAGGCGATGAGACCACTGGTGTGGCTATATTGCGGCGAGCTTTGGAGGCGCCTATCCGCTGCATTGCTACCAATAGTGGTAGAGAGCCTTCAGTAGTGGCAAATAAGGTGAAGGAGAGTCCCGCTGGCATAGGCTACGACGCCCTCAAAGATGAGTTAGACGTCAACATGGTGGAAAGGGGCATTGTCGATCCGCTGAAGGTCACCAGATCCGCCTTGCAAAACGGCGCTAGCATTGCCAATATGATTCTGACCACCGAGTCCTTAGTAACCGATATTCCCGAGAAGGAGAGGACTCCTGCGATGCCACCAGGAGGATACCCCGAGTACTGATAACAATAATAGAAGTAACGGTAGTGCTTGACCAAGGGAGAGCCGCCTGTGCAGGCGGCTCTCCCTTATGTAGCTTAGATAACCCTAGATCTTGAGTAACTCCGCCGAAGGTTCGTTTTTAATCGGACCAACTATAGCTAAGTTAAGCTGCTCACTGGCTAGAAGTCTCTCAGCGACCTGCCCTAGCTCATCAATGCCTATGGCATCAATTATAGGAATAACCTCATCGAGAGTGAGTATTTGCTGTGTCAGTAGCTCCTGGCCACCAAGCCACAGAGCCATGTGCTGACTATCTTCAAGCCGCAGTTGCAGCCTTCCCTTTGATAGTTCTTTGGCTCTGGTAAGCTCGCTGGAGCTGATTACTTGCTTAAGTTTGGATAGCTCGCCGAGAATAGCTTCAACTGCGATTCCCACCTTTGCTGGGTCAACGCCAGCGTAGACAACAAATGAGCCTGAATCGAGAAAATGTTCCACATAGCTATGTATATCGTAAGCTAACCCTTTGTGCTCCCTGATCTCAGTAAATAGACGGCTGCTCATCCCGCCGCCAAGCACTGTGTTAAGCAGGTCAAGAACAAAACGTTGCTGGTGGCAACGGGGAAAGCCATGCACAGCCAGACAGAGATGTGCTTGCTCACCTTCCTTGAATTCAGTACGCAGCCTGGGATGCGTTTGTCTGTCATCGGCAATATATTGTGTTGCTACCTCCTTGGCAGACCAATTGTCGAGCAGCGCCTCAATTTGAGCCACCACTTGCTCATGTTGTATGTTACCAGCAACGCTAACCACAATATTATTGGGCACGTAACGGTGATCGATATAGCTTAGCATCTGCCCTCGGTTTATACCGGACACAGTCTCCTTCGTCCCGGCAACTTCCCGCCCCAGAGGTTGCTCTGGCCACAACAGCTCGTCTATGAGCATGCCCACTTTCTGTTGGGGAAGGTCCAGGTTCATATTGATTTCCTCAATGACCACCTGGCGCTCCTTTTCTATATCTGCGCGGTCAAAGCGAGAATTGAGCAGCAAGTCAGATAGCACATCCAGAGCGGTGGGAAAATGAGCACTGGCTACCTTACACCAAAAAATGGTCGCTTCCTTATCCGTGCTGGCATTGATCATGCCACCGGTACCTTCGATATCCTGGCTTATCTCCTTGGCTGTCGGCCGCCGCTGTGTTCCTTTAAAGAATAGGTGTTCGCTGAAATGTGAGATGCCTGCCTCCTGTTGACTCTCATAACAGGAGCCAGCGCCTACAAGGAAAGCAATGCTTACTGAGCGGCTGTGAGGCATAGTGCTGGTGATGACCCTTAGGCCATTATCAAGAACAGTCTTGTCATACATTATTGAAGATTCTACTTTGATTGCCCGTTCACGTCAATGACATACCCCTCGATCAATCGGTCGTGATGGCGAGGTTTATCCCTGCCCTGGTATCGCTAGTCACATGGACGAATAAAAAGTTGACTCTGGCAGGAGTGATGGCAGACCGGTTGGGCCAAAGGAATGCCTATTCTTCCCTTCAGAAATCGACGAAAGGAAGCCTGTAAAACGAAACTCAGGGATTTGGTCAGAGAGAAGATGTGTTTGTCCATTCTGGTGGCGGTGAGCGTTTATTAATCGCGCAAAGCAGCAAATGTGTTAAATTAGTCTGTGAAAGCTGAGGCAGTCTTGAGCAAATCGCGTCTTTTCATCAACATTTCCCTGGTTGACTTCTCGGCAAGGCTGAGCTATAACATCGCTCGAACGCCGCTGTTGCCGCTCTTTGCCCTGGCCTTGGGGGCTGCCCCTTCACTGATAGGCGTTATAGTTGCTGCCTCTACCATTACCGGCATCTTCCTCAAAGCACCTGCTGGTGCCTTATCTGACTCCATCGGGAGAAAGCAAATGCTCCTCTTTGGTGCCTGTGTTTTTGCCTTTATGCCCTTTAGCTACACTGTAGTGACCGTGGCCTGGATACTCATTCTAATTAGGATTATCCATGGCATGGCCACTTCAATTTATGGTCCGGTGGCTAACGCAGTGGTGGCTGAAATTGCCGGTAAGGAAAAAGGCAGGTATTTATCCCTGTTTGCCGTAATAAAAATTGGCACCAATGCCCTTGGTGGCCTGGCTGGTGGTTGGCTGTTGTATACCCTGTCTAAGGGCAGGGATTATGTCATCGGCGATTTCCACCACGCATATGCTATATGCGGCTGTCTGGGAATCGTAGCCCTGTTCTTAGCCATGCTTTTGCTGCCAAAGGTAGGACAATCATCGAAAAATAGAAAACTGGCTGATGTCTGGCGAAACGTTGGTGACGGCTTAAAGGCCACGGTCAAGGATCGGACTATATTGATGACCTCGTCCATGGAATCTTTTCAAAACATGACCATGGGTGCTGCCATGGCCTTCCTGCCCATACTGGTCGTCCAGCAATACCATTTTTCGGTGCTTCAAGCTGGGATTCTATGGTCGGTGGTAACCGGTGCCTCAGTTGTATTAAAGCCGGTAATAGGTTATATATCCGACAAAGTGCAGCGTTGGAAGCTTATCTCGCTGGGAATGTTTATCTGCGCGCTCTCATTTACCGGTTTCACTCTGACTGCTAATTACTATCTCCTCGTATTGGTGGCGGTATTTTTCGGCTGGGCAGAGGCGATTGTCACTTCGTCAACGGTTTCGTATGTTGCCGAGCTGGCTTCGGAAAGAAATCTCGGCGCCAGCCTGGGCGTCTTTGGCACTGTTGCCGACGCCGGACAGGCGGTGGGCCCCATAATTGTTGGTGCCATGCTGGGTTACTTGACCTACTTCTACAGCTTATCCACAATCTCTGTTATCATTCTATTGTGGACGGCAGCCTATGTTGTTTTGCAGCTAAGGGAGGTGTCTAATGCTGGTAAGAAGCTATGAGGATGTTGAACCAATTGCATACGGGGATGGCATTGAGAAACGGGTGGTCATCGGAGCCAGGGAAGGTGCGCCCACTTTTGTGATGCGTGTCTTCGACGTGGCGCTGGGTAAGTCCACTCCCTATCACAGCCACGACTGGGAACATGAGGGTCTGGTGCTGGCAGGTGAAGGGACAGTGCTGGGTGAGAACAGCGAGCGTCGGCTCAAGCCAGGTGATGTTTTCTTTATAGCCCCCAACGAGAAGCATTGCCTGGTGGCTGGAGGTCAGAGCAGCCTTCGCTTTATGTGCCTAGTGCCACTACGCGGTGAGGATGCTAGGTAGCCCATAGCAGCAGTCCGGGCAGCGTGTTCTTAAGCATACACCTCGTTCATTGGAGTATTGGCTGGGAGGTGACGCGATAATGTACCCGTGGGAAGCGATTGTGAACATGGTCAAGTCTCAGGGAGTTGACTTTGTATTTGGAATTGGGGATAGCCATCTTCAGTTATATGCAGAAAAAGTCTCAGGTGTAAGGCCAATAAATCTGAGGTACGAAGGTTCAGCACCATTCATGGCTATGGCTTACTCCAGACTGAGTGGCAAGCCAGGAGTCTGTAGCGCCAGCACCGGACCGGGGATTGCCAACCTGGTGCCCGGGGTATTAGAGGCATATTCTGCTTGTTCACCATTGGTAATGATATGTCCATCTGTCAATCAAAACACGGAAGGCATGGGAGAGTTCCAGGAGTGTGACCAACTGGGCATGATGAAGCCAATAACTAAGTGGAGTGCTCGTATTCCTCGAACTGAACGTATCCCCTGGTTTATACATAGGGCGTTCTCTATCGCCCTGAACGGACAGCCAGGACCTGTTTTCCTCGAGATACCCTACGACGTTGGTGGGAATATCACTCACGGACTTGAAATGGATGTCGTCCTGCCAGAATATGTGCTGGCGAAAAGAATACGCATTGCTGGCGAACCAACGCTAATCAATGAAGCTGTGGACCTGATTCTAAAGGCTGAGCGGGCGGTAGTGATAGCTGGTAATGGGACGGTGCTCTCGGCAGCCTCGGGGGAGCTCGGGGAATTTATTGAACTGCTGGGTATACCATTTTTGACCACGCCCGGTGGCAGGGGAATCCTGTCTGAAGACCACCCGCTGGCACTTGGGCTAGGTGGCCTATACCGGACCAAAGTTGAAAAGCAGATCTATTCTGATGCCGATTTAGTTATCGCCATTGGAACCAGGAACGAGGGTTTCCAGACTCACAGGTGGAAGGATTTCCCGAAGGGGGCCAAGCTCATCCAGATTGACATCTCTCCGTTTGAAATAGGCAGAAACTGGATACCCGACATAGGCATTGTTGGCGATGCTAAGACTGTTTTGGGGCAGTTGGTTGATGCCATAAAGGAAAGGGGTGAGGGGGGAAGAAATTCTCTGGAAATGCCGCGGGTAAGGGGTCTGGTGAAGGCAAAGCAGGAGTTTGAGATAGAGGTGGAGGCTGAGTGTATGATTGAAGCCACTCCTATTCCAGCAAAGCGCATAGTCCATGAGCTGAGCAAAACGTTTGGGGACAACACGATCCTGGTCAATGAGAACGGTTCTCAGGATACTTGGTCATATTGCTTCCCCTATTACAAGGTTCGAGAGCGATCAGAGTGTGTGCCGGTTGCTGAGCAGACGTGTATGGGGATGGGTGTGGTGGGGGCCATTGCGGCCAAATTGACCAAGCCTGAGAAGAATGTGGTCTGTGTCACCGGGGACGGCGCATTTCAAATGTATATGAAGGAGCTGCCCACAGCCGCACAGTATAGCGCAGGGTGCACATGGGTGGTGCTGAACAACTCGGCCTTTGGCTGGCCGAAGTATCACCAGATGGAAACCGTGGGCTGGAATACCACCAGCTTCGCGATACAACCTGACTTCGTCAGGTGGGCTGAAGCGTGTAACTGCTACGGTAGAAGAATTGAAGAACCGTCTGAGGTAGGGCCAGCTCTGGAAGAAGCGTTGAAGGTCAACAAGGAAGGAATACCTGCTGTGCTCGACTTTGTCACCGGAATTGACATGTCACATTTCAAACGTGCTGAATGAGCTTGGCGAGGCGCTCTCCTGTTGTCATTGCGAGGAGGGTAGGCGACGAAGCAATCTCAACTGAGCATTACTAATCACATAAACCAGTATGATACTTTGGCAATCAAAACCTGCCCTGCTATAATCTGGCAAAATCCCAAGGAGGTATGACCGTGTTAGACCTTACGCTTTATGGACTAGACGACAGGATAGCTATTGTGACTGGAGCTGGACGTGGAATAGGCAGAGGGGTAGCCCAGGAAATGGCAAAGGCGGGTGCCGATGTGGTGATTGCCGAAATAAACCCGGAGACAGCCAATGAGACAGCGGGCATTATCACCGGGCTCGGCAGGAAGGCCATAGTGGTCCAGACTGATGTAACGAAGGAGGAAAGCGTAAACGCTATGCTGAAGGCAGCACTCGGTGCTTTTGGCAAAGTGGACATACTGGTCAACAATGTTGGCGGGGTTGTCGGCAGACCGCGAATGATACCTATTGTGGAGATGACGCTTGAGTATTGGAACGAAGTTATCAGCTTCAATCTCACTTCACAGTTCTTATGCTGCAAGGCATGTATCGAGTACTGGATAGAGAACAATAGAAAAGGCAGCATTGTAAATATCTCCTCGCTTGGTGGTGCTGTTCCCTATGTTACCTCGGTGGCTTATGGTGCAGCTAAGGCGGGGGTGATTAACATGACGGCTACTCTTGGGAGCCAGTATGGTAAGCAGAACATAAGAGTGAATTGCATTGCCCCCGGCCATGTTAAGACTGCTATAACCGACGGGCTGTATCGCGGGCGCGAGGATGTGCGCGCTGCCCAGGATCGCATTATCCCTCTGGGGCGCTATGCTAACCCAGATGAAATAGGGCGGGTGGCGGTGTTTCTGGCTTCTGATGCCTCAGGCTATGTCACCGGGCAGACTTTGATGGTCACCGGGGGTATGACCTATTTTTTGACCAAACTACCGTGACGAAGATAAATAGGTGAGTTACAACAATTGACAAGCGCTGTGAATGCCCTTATCATGACTGAAGATACCCGGCTGTTATCAGCATGTCAGTTGCGGGGGCAGGGGGAAAGGGCTAGGAGCAGCAGCACGCGCCAGTCGAGCGCATAGTGAGTACTGATTTTGGCCAGAGGAGTTATCACATTTGGTTGATTTTGCTAGCGAACAGGAAATGTTTGATACCATGCAAGACAGGTTGAACGCTGCCGTAATCTCAGACGTCCTTGACAGTTTGGGGGCTCGTGAACAGGCCATGAGAGCTGGCCTATGCCCCGTCTATCCCGGGGCGATTGTCGTGGGCAGGGCCTATCCCGTCATAAGCGCAGATATATTTGAAACTAGTAGTGACCCGTACCGGGGTGAAATCGAAGCGGTTGATTCTCTAAAGCCCAATGACGTGATGGTAGTTTGCACCAATCAATCAACGCGCACCTGCATTTGGGGTGAGTTGCTTTCCACAGCAGCCCGAGCCCGTGGTGCTCG
>CAZJGF010000066.1:0-8625 GCA_964545665.1 uncultured Dehalococcoidales bacterium | reverse complement strand
AGTTTCCCCCTGGGAGAC
The DNA here is from genome assembly GCA_964545665.1 of uncultured Dehalococcoidales bacterium. Lineage (GTDB taxonomy): Bacteria > Chloroflexota > Dehalococcoidia > GIF9 > AB-539-J10 > CAZJGF01. The sequence goes on along the minus strand of CAZJGF010000066.1, from coordinate 8,607 downwards.
GCAGCCGGGCAAGCTGGGTACGTATACGGTATAGCCACCCTCCTCCTGAGGCTCTAAGACCACCCTGTATTTCATTTCGCCTCCTTTGTCATCACAAGTATCCTTCCATGCCCTACGTTTAACCTAATTCTAATCCGACTCAAGCTGGGAAACAATACTGTGTATGCGCTCATAGGACTACGCTAACTATGTTGTCACAAAATTAGTATAGTTGACGTCAGGGATTCTGGCTAGCAGCCTTGCGCATATGCTAGGACATGAGCACAGGATATGGCTCAGACCCCCGCCTTCTGCTACAGGAAAGAATGGCCGTCACGTTCAAAATGAGGCAGCCTGCTCTCTCCGTTAACGGGATCACCTTCTAAGTAAGCTTTGATTGGTTCGGAGTCACTGTGTTTCGTTTCCTGTTGACGACTGACAGTGTTACAATGATATCAACTGCTTACTAGAAGAAGGCAGTGTACTTTGCAACACAGGAAAACCAAACGCAATGAAGCATACTGGGAAGCCATCTAAAGGTCGGCTCCGCAGGAAATTGAGGGCAGACTTCCTCGCGGGTTTTCTCATCGTTGTACCCCTCGGCGCCACGGTATTGATATTACTCTGGATTTTCAACGCTATAGACGATGTTCTGCAGCCCATAATCAGGTCCGTAGTGGGTCGCACTATTCCTGGCGTGGGCTTTGGCGCAACGATAGTATTGATTCTCCTGATTGGAGTCATAGTCAGCAATGTCGGCGGAAGGAAACTGATTCACTACGGCGAATCCCTGCTGGCGAGGGTGCCGCTTGTTCGGCAACTCCACACGGGTATCAAACAAATCCTGGTGAGCTTCTCTACCCCTAGCGAAAGTGGCTTTCTGCAAGTTGTGTTGGTAGAATTCCCCAAGAAGGGCATGAGAGCTATAGGTTTTGTCACGAATGAGTCGTACGACAAGTCCGGTGAAAAACTTTTCACTGTCTTCATTCCAACCTCGCCGAATCCAACGTCAGGCTATCTGGAGATAGTAAGGGAACCTGACATTGTCCATACCAGCATATCCATTGACGATGCACTAAGAATGGTCTTGTCTGCTGGCAAAGTGTCACTCAACGAAATCAGTGACAAGTTGACTGCCAAGAATCAGATGTGACCCAGGCTTTTCACATAAGTCCCCGTCAGCCAGGGTTTGGTACCGTGCTCAGATTCGGCTTCTCCGATGAGAATGGATGACCGCCGCGCTCGAAATGAGGCAGATAGTTCTCGGCCGCATCCATCTCCTGAACCCAGCCATGGTCTAGTCCCAGTTCATCAAGCAATTCAAAGACTTGTGAATACTCTGAAACGGAAATTCCCCGGCGTAGTTCTGGCATTCTGGGAGCTAGATGTGCCGGGTAGTATTGAGACATGATGCTCACAGTAACCTCAGGTGAAATATTATGAACCAGCCAGGTGAGAGAATCCCGACTACCCGCCAGCCCATTGGGCAGGATAAGATGACGTATGATTAACCCCCTCTGAGCCAAGCCTGAATCGTCCAAAACTAGCTCATCCCCTACCTGCCGATGCATCTCAAGAATAGCTTGACGAGCCCGCACTACATAGTCACTGGTATGGGAGAACTTTGCTGCCCAAGTATCAGAGGCATACCTCAGGTCAGGCAGGTAGATATCCACAATCCCGTCCAGTGCCTGAAGCGATGCTACCGAATCATAGGCGTTAGTGTTGTAGACTATAGGCACCCGTAGCCCCATAGGCACCGCCTCCAAGATTGCTCGAACCAACTGAGGCACAAAGTGAGAAGGCGAAATGAAGCTGATGTTGTGACAGCCTAACTCATCTTGAAGATATGTCATGTGTTCAGCCAGAGCGTGGAAATCCATCTCCTTGGAAGCCTGGTGCTCTGGGTTTTGGCTGATGTGATAATTCTGACAGTAAACGCATCTCATGTTGCAGTTGCCAAAGAAGATGGCTCCAGTTCCTTTGTTACCCGAAATAGCTGGCTCCTCACCATGATGGTCGCAAATTGCAGAGACTATAGGCAGGTATCCAGAATGGCAAAACCCAAGCTCATTTCGTAGACGATTGACATGACATTCTCTGGGACAGATATCGCACGATGCCAAGCGTATCTCTAATGCCTCAGCCCTGCGCCTGAGTTCGCCGCTGCGATATAACTCTAGATATAAAGGTTCCACTCTATGCTTCTTTTCCTCCAATCAGAGCCATGACGAGCGTCCCAGGCCCGATATACGTAGATGTGACGCAACCAAGCCTTGTAATAAGTATATGTTCCCCGGGAACCAACGCTTCCAGGCGTTGGGCAAGCATCTCTGCCTCATTAAGCGTGGCAGAGTAAGCAATAGCTATCTCCTCTACACTGGAAAACTTTTCCGCCCAACGCTTCAGGCAATTCAAAGCCATCGCTCGGCCAAGAACCAATTTGGGAGAACGTATTTTGCCACCACCGTAGGCCTCACCCAGCAACTTAATACCCAAAGCCATGCTTATTCTCCCTGAGAGAGTCAGCCCTCTAGATAGCCGAAAGCGCCTTCCCTTGAGAAGATAAGAGAAATTGTCCACCTTTCCAAACAGGTGAACTCGTGGGACAAGGTGTCGCATCATGTCGATAATTTGCTCCAAGTTCTTGCCTTCTCGAGCTGCTCTGGCAGCAGCTATAACTACAAGCCCTAAGCCTACGGAGACTGAGTTCGAATCCACCACTTCCACACGGCACTTATCGCTGATGTAACTGCTGGCTAACCTGGCAACATCACACGTGCCGCTATAGCCGGGAGAGAGATGAATAGAGACAACCTCACCGGTTTCAGCAGCCAGGTTGCTATATACCGTGACGAAGTCCCCCGGCGACGGCGCAGAGGTCTTAGGAAGTTCCTGCCCATGAATCAACTCGTGATACACTCTATCAGAATTAAGCCCTGTGCCATCGCGATAAGTTTCATTACCAATTTGTATACGCAGGGGCACTACAGTGATATCAAGCTGGCTGGCTATCTCAGCAGGAATATCACAGGTGCTGTCAGTTACTACCTTAACCATTACACTCGACCTTCCCAGTTTGAACTAAAAGACTGCTCCCCCTATTATATCATCGCCGAAGCTATGGCAAGCTCAGTTAACCAGAAATCTAGTAAGATATTGATGATACTTGCTCCAGGAGCTTAGAATATGTCGCTGGTCAGCCATTTAGATTGCACATAACGGGATAGAACCTGTATGGAGAAGCAAGCTGTTACCAAAAGAAAGCTATACAAGCTCCTGGCTGAACTTGGAGCCAGCACTGAAGATTGCCTAACCCTATATTTGAAACCCTCCTCTTTCCCTCATTACATGAATGAACTATCGCTGGATCCCAAATATATTACATGGCTCGACGAAATCAAAGATTTAGCTAATAGCAAACCCGTCATTCAAGGAGCAGGGAAGTATAGAACAGGGGCAGTCATATTCTGGCAGGCGAGCGGCTACAAGTATATAGTGCTGCCGCCATTCCCCATTAGTGAAGACAAATTTTCACTTGGTAAACCTGACATTGCTGCTTTACAGGAAATACTGGAGAAGAAGTACACCATAGGAGTTGTACTGGTGGCGTGGGGCTCGTATGCTATCGGAATTTTCCATGGCGATAACCTGTTAGAATCAAAAACTGGCACTGGCTATATCCATAAGGAGCACAAGAAAGGAGGTAGCAGCCAGAAAAGATTTGCCAGGAGAACCGAAGAGGCAAAAAAGGATTTCCTCAGAAAAGTTGCCCATAGAATCGAGGAAAGATTCGAAAATCAGACTCTGGACTATATTTTCTTTGGAGGAAACAGGTTAATCCTCAAACCACTCTCAAAAGAGGCTAAGTATCTCGAATCGGAAGCCGCCAAGATTTGTGGAAGGATTCTAGATGTGAGGTATGCTGACAGGGAAGCTTTAGATCACAGCTTGGGCGAAATAAATACATCGCTCGCCTTCATTTGCTGAAGGCGAGCGACACCAGCCCTTTGACAACGTCACCCGCTCTCACATTCCACTGGGGGTCGAGTTCCCAAGTTCCTTTTTACTTCCCCTGGACTTTGACCATCCAAGAGAAGTCAGATTCGAAGTCCCCCTTGCTCCCTCTAAACAGTTAGCGAGTAGTCAAGAAATCAGGCTTTACCTATTCTAAATACCTTCGTCCCGCAGCCAGGGCAGACACCTTGTACTGCAGGTCTACCATTTTTGAGTGTAATCTGCCTAGGATTTCTAATCTCGACCTTCTTCCTGCACTTCATACAATAAGCTGTTGCCATGACACCCTCCTTTTTCTGAATTCTCTATATTGTTGCTACAAGCGCTAAATCTTGTCAATACCTACAGCCCTGTTTTTGTACAAAAGTACCCTGATTAATGCCAAAATGAATATACCTGAGAGCAAAAGGGCCTTCCTAACAACTGGCATAGGATGCCAAAAACCTCGCCAAGTCGAATTCATTACCTCTCTCAACCCAATATCAGGAATCTGGAAGAATTTTTTGCCTGTTTCAGGGTCCTGTTGGTAAAACCTGACCCTAGGGTTCTCAATCGAAGTCTCCACTTTGCCTTCATATTCCACCCATACGTGTATGGGCGAAGAGTTAATGCGATATGGGATGTGTTTTGCTTCTAGAATGGAAGCGAGGACTATAGCTCTGGCTTTGCAGTCCCCCCTGCCCTTCTCCAACACTGCTCTGGTGGTCGGGAAATACCATGGCATGTTGTGAACTTCCCAGTCGTAATAATAGGGTATTCTCTCCATAACTACTTCTTCTATTGTTACGGGATCGGAAGGAAAATCTCCTAGCAGGAACCTGACAGCATCAGGGTCAATGTCCGGGCTCATAACCCTTTGCATGCTGATAACCAAGTTGAATGGGTTGGGATATAGCACAAAGAGGATCCACAATATCAGAAATAAGGGGAAATACCGTTGAAAAACTCCCCATCCTGCTCCTGAGAACCTCTTTCTCTGCCAATCTAGTCTTCTCAACATCACTTTGATATGCCTTACTACCCCATTTTCGAGCAACTATGACTATAACATACCAGTCGCCAAGATTTGTTATCCTTGTTTACTTTCCTATCAGTTTGCGCTGCTACCACCTTGCACCAGAGACGCTGATTCTGTTATTATCATCAACTCCCGTCAAGAGACAAGAAGACTCAACAAAAGAAGGAGGCGAGAAGTGCCACAATCAGCCCAAGCTAAACCGTTTACTATGTACTTACCTTCAGACAGGTGCTCAGGGTGTTTAACCTGTCAATTAGCCTGTTCCTATTTTACTGAGGGTGTCTTCAGCTTGTCCAAGGCAAAACTTAGCATCTCAAGATATGAGCAGGGAAGCAGGTTCATGATCAGCTTCCTGCCAAATTGTACTAACTGCGGTTTCTGTGCCGACTACTGCCCTTGGGATGCTATTATAAAAGTTAGAAAGATGGAGGTGCGCTAATGGCAAAGATAGGAGGATATGCAGGTAAGATCCTATATGTTGATCTAACCCGTAAGACTAGCGAGACGGAGCCGCTCTCCAAAGACCTTATGATGAACTTTATTGGTGGGCCAGGAATTAACTCCAGGCTGGCCTACAAGGTCATAAAGCCTAAGACAGAGTTCAGTTCACCAGAAAATGCCATATTGATCAATGTACCGCCTTTAGTTGGTACCTTTGCTCCTGGTGCCGGTAGAGTCAGTTTCATGGCAGTATCCCCTCAGACTGGAAGCCTAGCTTACTCGGGTACCGGAGGACTGTATAATCTTAAGTTCGCTGGCTACGATGAACTGGTGATCACAGGCAAGGCAGACAGGCCAGTATACCTTAAGGTCTCGGATGATGAAGTGGAAATCCTTGATGCCAGTGACCTCTGGGGCAAGGATGCCATGGAGACGACGGACATCCTCTGGAGCAAGTATGGAGATGAATGGAACGTAGCCTGCATTGGACCAGCAGGGGAAAACCTGGTCAGGTACGCTTCTATAAACTCTAATAAGTTCTCTCTCTTTGCCAGGGAGGGCTTTGGTGCGGTGATGGGTTCTAAGAACCTTAAGGCCATTGTCGCCCGGGGAACAAAGGATATTGAGATAGCTGATCGCTCAAGATTTCGCGAACTCTGTAGCACTGCTCAAAAAGACATAATGGGGGAGCGTTATTTCCCGGCATGGAGAGCGCTTGGCTCCCTTATTGGGCTGGGACACTTTGAACGCTCAGGGCTCTTTCCAGTTAAGAACCAACAAGAAGGCTGTTTTGAAGGTGTACACGATAACTTCTTCAGAAATGCGGAATTCATTGGTAGGCTCAAAAATGGTGATGTGTCTTGCATGGCTTGTCCTGTTGGTTGTAAACATGCCATAAAGGTAAAGGGAGGTAAGTACGATGGCAAGGTAGCTTCTCTGTCTTGTATCCTTTCGACAATTCAGACCTTCGGCGTCACATATACCATTAAGGACTATGAGGAAACCATCATGTGTGCAGACCTTTGTGATCGATATGGAATGGATTACTTCTCCATAGTCAATACCGTGGCCTATGCCACCGAGCTTTACGATAGGGGAATACTAACCCAGAAGGATACCGACGGAATGGTGTTGGAGTGGGGTTCAGCAGACTTAATGCATGAGCTTATTCCTAAGATAGCGCTAAGACAAGGGTTTGGCAACCTCTTAGCAGAAGGATGTCATCGGATGGGGCAGAGGATTGGTGGGGATGCTCCAAAGTATGCTGTCCATGTGAAGGGCGTGGACACTATCTATGACCCACGGACTACCATTTTCAGCCCAGAGATGTTCTCACTTTTTACCAATACCAAGGGGGCTTATCCTACCCTGCAAACCTTTAGTCTAGGTACCGTAATGTCTCCTGAAACTCTGAAGCCCCTCATGAAGATGATAGGTGTTCCTGAGGATCGCCAGGATGTCATTCTTAACACACCGACAGGTGGTAACGAGGGAGGCTACAATGTGCCTCGCCTCGCTAAGTACTACGACGAATTCTATAGCCTCTTAGATTCCACGGGAATCTGTGCTCGCTCTATTTACAATGTGTTTGGTGCAGATAGAATAGCCGGGATTTATAGCGCACTAACCGGTATCGAAAAAGACGCCGCTGCGATACTGCGGGATATGGAGAGAAGATGGAACGTGGAGAAGGCCTTCAAGGTGAGAGACGGATTAGGCAAGAAAGAGCAAGACATGGGTCCCGAAAGGTGGATGACTGAAACAGTTAGCTGGAAGGGCAAAGAATTCAGCCCGATCTCTCGGGAGCGCCTTGCTGCCCTTCTGTCCGAGTATTACGACGAAAGGGGATGGAACCCAGACTCGGGGTGGCCAACCAAGCGAAAACTCGAACAGCTCGAACTGGGAGATATTGCAAAGGATCTGCAAAATTCACTTGCCGAATAAAGGCTCCGCAAGCTTACTATCTGGAAAATTTGTTGTCTGATTGAATGCACAGACCAGCAAGAGGCGGAGCTTTAATCAGTCAAATGCGAAGGGGAGGAACTGATATGAGAAGACTACCACCGAGGATGCAGGACATAATCTACCACGATATGCTTTTGCCGGAAGAGACCCAGCAAATAAGAAAGAAGGCAAGAGAATTCGCCGTAAAGGAGATCGCGCCCGTAGGGTATCAGATTGCTCACCAGGAGGAGCACAAGGAGAATTTTCCCTCAGATATTTTCTATAAACTCGCTAAACAGGATTTCTACAAAATACCATTCCCCAGAGAGGTCGGAGGTCTTGGTCTGAAGTATCCTGTCTGCGCTACAGTAGTGACAGTCGAAGAGCTGGCATACGTAAGCGATAGCATTGCTGCTATTTATGATGTCCATTGTATTCTAGCAGGTCACGCGTTGATGTATGGATCAGACTTCTTGAAACGGCAGTATCTGAAGCCGATGACAACAGGAGAGAGAATCGGCTGTTTTGCCACTACTGAGCCCACGGCCAGCACTGATCTATCAATTGGCGCCTTAAAGACAATGGCTACCAAGAAGGGGGATAAATACGTTGTGAATGGTCAGAAACGCTTTATTACCAACGCTTGTGTAGCTGATTTTGTAACCGCCCTGGTCAATACCGACGGCAAGCTAAGTATGCTTGTCATTGACCTGGATTCGAAGGGCTGCAGGGTTGGAGAGCCGGATAAGAAAATAGGCAACGCGGGGCAATTGACCTCCGACATATACTTCGATAATGTAGAGGTTCCTGTGGAGAACCTTATTTGGGAGGAAGGCAAGGGATTGCATATCGCCCTGGGAACACTCACCTACGGCAGAGTAGGAATTGGCGCCAGTGGTGTTGGTATGGCCCAATCAGCCTTCGATGAAAGCGTTGAGTATATGAAGAACAGGGAGGCTTTCGGGAAGAAGATTGGTCAGTTCCAATACTGGCGGTTTAGGATAGCGGAGAGGGCGATTCAGATAGAGAATGCTCGAAACCTGTACTCTAAAGCCGCCCTGCGGATGGATCAAGGTGTGGAGTTCCCAGAACCAGAGGCGGCAGCAGCAAAATACTCCGGCACTGAATGTGCTGCAGATATGGCCAGAGAGGGTGTCCAGATATTCGGTGGTTACGGCTTCATGAGGCTACTGGAGCATGACCAGTCC
>CAZJGF010000065.1:0-8837 GCA_964545665.1 uncultured Dehalococcoidales bacterium | reverse complement strand
TAACCATCTTTCATATCAGGTTAACCAGAGTTTGTTTCCTTGTCAAGTCCTGCCGCGTTGCTTGGCTCCACAGCTTGTTGTATCATTAGCCCTGGTAACTTAACAGGAAAGAGAAAAGAATCTATGTGGCTTAAGACAAGGATGTTCCTGCTGGTAGCCCTCCTCTTTGGCATACTCTACGGGGTGATTACTGGAGTTGGAGCCTGGATGGGAGCTGGCAGCGCTCTAACCTACCTTATTCTTGCTTTCGGCTTCCTCGCCATCCAGTATCTTATCGGACCTTCCATCATAGGCTGGACAATGAAAATAAAGTGGGTTTCGGAGAAGGAAGCGCCAGACCTACACAGAATGACAGCTGAGCTCGCCGAGAGAGCTCATCTCCCCAAGCCCAAGGTAGGCATCTCGCAGCTAGCAATTCCCAACGCCTTTGCCTTTGGCAGAACCAACAGGGATGGCAGAGTCTGCGTTACCAAAGGCATTCTAAATCTCCTGAGCAAGGATGAGCTTAGGGCTGTGCTGGGACATGAAATGTCCCACATCAAGCACCGCGATATGATAGTCATAACCTTGCTCTCTGCTATACCACTCGTCATGTACTGGATTGCCTGGGGGATGATGTTTAGAGGAGCCCTGGGTGGTCAAAGGCAAGGGGCTGGCATGGCTATCCTCATCGGCTTGGGTGCCTTTGTCCTTTACTTTATCACACCAACCTGCTGGTTCTCTACGGCTCGCGCATCAGGGAATACTATGCCGACCAGGGAAGCGTTGAAGTGGGCAATGAGCCGCATCATCTGGCTTCCGCCCTGTATAAACTGGTCTATAGTAATGCTCGATTTAAGGGGCGAGGGGAATTGAAGCAGATGGAAGGAGTCAAAGCCTTCTTTGTCAATGATCCCCCCCGTGCCTGGAATGAGATTAGGGAGCTAACTCAGGTAGATCTCGATATGAGCGGCACCATAGATAGCTATGAATTGATGGAGCTACGAAGCAAGACCATTAAGCTCAGTTCTGCTGACAGGATGATGGAGATTCTCAGCACTCATCCTAATATGCTAAAGAGGATACAGCACCTGTCATCGCTGATAGCCTGAGGAAGCTTAATGGCAGAGTAGCGGCCACGTGGATGTGAAGGATACTCCAATCTTGGCGCTAGCCTTTTGTCTCAGTAGCGAAATGAAGCACAAGAGATACGTGGCGTATTCAATCATAATGTGGCTCGCCGAAGAAGCAGTCCTGGCAGCAGTTGTGCTCTGGGTACTGCCAGAACTCGGGATAGACATCCCACTCTGGGGGCTTATCCTTATGATGTTTGCTCTTGGAGCATATGAATATATGAGCTACCGGACTGGCAAGCAGACGCTGGATAAGAAGCCAATAGTCTCGCCTGATATCGGCAGCCGGGGCGTAACAACAACTCAGCTTACCCCGAGAGGTTACGTCAAGGTTGGCAGTGAGCTGTGGAGAGCTGCATCAACACGTTCAGATATAGATAAAGGCAGGGAAGTTGTTATCACCGGGGTAGAAGGTTTGACTCTCCTTGTAGCTCCACAAGAAGATAAGGTGAAGCATTAGTGGACAAAGCTAAGAAGAAGGTCTATCCTTATTAGACTATGGAAATCAGTTGGACAGGACATTCCTGCTTTACTATCAAAGGAAAAGAAAAAACACTCGTCACTGACCCCTGTCATCCTAATCTGGGCTACTCTTTGAGTGAATCTGAAGCAGATATAGTGACTATCAGTCACTTCCACCCCGGTCATAGTTACATCGAAGGCATCACCAATAACCCCAAATACGTAAGAGGACCAGGGGAATATGAGATAGGAGGAACATTCATCACTGGGATAGCCACCTTCCACGATAACGAGGAGGGTAAATTAAGAGGTAAGAATACCGTTTACCTTATAGAGATGGATGGCTTAACCTTGTGCCACCTGGGAGACCTAGGGCATGCGCCGACTTCACAATTGGTAGAAGAAGTAGGGGGTGTTGATATCCTCTTTTTGCCTGTCGGGGAAGTGTCTACCATCACTATTGATACAGCCGCGGAAATACTAAGGCAGCTAGAAGCCCGCATAGTAATTCCTATGCACTACAAAACTGATGTGATATCTAGAGAACTGGAGCCGGTAAGCAAATTCCTCAAAAAGATGGGCATCCCGGAAGCCGAGCCACAACCAAAACTCTCAATTGCCGCGTCTGCCCTGCCTGCCAGCACGCAGGTTATTATTCTCGATTACCGTAGAAGCCTTTGACAAGGCTTACAGACCACCTCTACAATAACGCCCAATATGAGTTTGCCTGGGCAACTTTACCAACTGCAGCACCTCGATATCGAACTTCAAGATAGACGACAGGTCATCGATGAGGTCACTCGTCAGCTCAGTGAAAACCAGGCCTTACTCGCAGCCGAATCTCAACTCGCCTCACAAAAACAACAGCTAGCCGAGGCAAACAAGAGGCAAAAGGACTTTGAATGGGAGCTAGAAGACGTACGAGAAAAGAGCAATCAACTCAAAAACAAACTTTACGGTGGCACGGTTAAGCATCCTAAGGAACTGGTCAATCTCGAAAATGAATCGGAAATCCTCAAGAAGAAAACCAGGGGACAAGAAGACGAATTGTTGGAATTGATGAGTCAGATAGAAGACCTTGAGACCAATGCAGAGGCTAGCACTAAAGAGCTTCAAGAGATGAGGCAAGAATGGCAACAAAAACAGGAAATCCTTAATGAAAAGAAGACTAGAACTGAAACCGAACTCGCCAGGCTCAGCCAAACCCGTGGGGAGCTAGCACAAGAAATCAGCTCGGAAGTCCTCAACCTTTATGAACAAATTAGGTTAACCAAGGGGCAAGCCATAGCTAAGGTAGAACAGGGAAGATGCCAGGGATGCTATATCACTCTGCCTATAAGTCAATGGCAGAGAGCTAGATCAGGTGAACTAGTTCAATGTAGTAGCTGTAACAGAATATTGTATGTAGAATAGGATTTGATTTCTAGACCCTTTAGCTATAAACTAAACTCGGGGCAAGCAGACCGGGTGGCCGCCCTATGTTTAAGGCATAGGGAGGAAAGTCCGAGCTCCGCCGAGCAGGGTGCTGGGCAACACCCAGGGGGAGCAATCCCACGGAAAGCGCCACAGAAACATACCGCCCGCCCCTTGCCAAATAAGGGGTGATAAGGGGAGGGCTTCCCCCTCCTCCCATCCCCCGCCAAGCAAGGCGGGTAAGGGTGAAATGGTGAGGCAAGAGCTCACCAGCAGCCAGGTGACTGGCTGGCTGGGCAAACCCCACCTGGAGCAAGACCGAATAGAAGGACGTTTGAGGTGCTCGGTCAAAGTCCTTGGGTTGGTCGCTTGACCCTGATGGTAACATCAGGGCTAGATGGATGGTCACCGCTCCACTCTGGAGTACAGAACTCGGCTTATAGGTCTACTTGCCCCGCCGCCTTACCACGATAGAGCCATAACCAACCACTCTGGAGAAATCACCAGTGGTGTCTCCACTGGTAGCATATTTCAGTAGACTTGCCCTCTCAGCCCCCATTTCTTTAGCTGCCACAATCGCTGAAGCTACTGGTCCGTAGCCGCACATGGTGCAGTTGAGAGACTCGCGCTGTCTATAGAGCTCTTCCTCATCAAGATTAACTATGGCCGCTATCATAGACTGGTCTTTCTCTGTGGCTACAGGGTGAGGCTCATAGTGAGTAAAATCAGTGCTGGCTATGATTATGATATTATTGGCAGACTTGGAAATGGCCTTGCCCACTTCCCGAGCTGTTTCCAAATCCTGGACCATCATGGCTATAGGCACAATTTTCACTTCTCCATAGAGATACTGAAGCCAGGGCAATTGCACCTCTATACTATGCTCATATATGTGAGCTGTCTCATCCACTTCAATCACTCCTGCCAACAGGTCGTGAGCAAGCTCTCTATCTACCCTCACCTTTCCTAAGGGCGTCTCCCAATCTTCGTCCGCCCACAAAGAAACTGGAGAGCCATAGCCAGTATGATTAGGCCCGAGTATCACCGCTGTATCGAATAACCCATCATCGGCCAGCTCCTTATAGGCATGAGCTGCCACCGGTCCAGAGTAAACATAACCAGCGTGGGGGACGACAAGAGCAACGATTTCTCTCGGGCCGTTATCATTCACCAGTGGCACAACCCCAGGACCAAGCTCATGTTTGTAGCACCATTCCATTTGCTGTTTAAGCTCTCCAGAGGTGCCGGCATAAAACATGCCGGAAACAGCAGGCCTTCTCGCCTTCATGAGATCAATCCTCCACCTGTTCTCGCTTCTTCTTAGTCCCTTTACCCTTCTTCTCGACCTCTTCCCGCTCCTCTCCAGCTCCCCGTTCCTTCTCCTCAGCTTTCTCCCGTTTCTCCTCTGCCTCTTCTCGCCTTGCCCTTGCCTGATCACGCAACCAGCGGTGAATCTCGTCCAGCGCCGGCGGGAACACACTGAATACCTCTATATCACCGGGAAATTGCAGCTCGTGCCCTTCCCTAATAAACAAAAGCCCAGCCTCATCATCCTTGAGCGTCTCACTTATCCTCTTGGCCATGGACTCATATCTCTTCTTTGCCGCCTCAAGGTAAAACTCAGAAACCTTGTTTGCCACCTTCTGGCTGACAAAGCCGAACAAGAGACACCTCTCCCAATCCATCATCTCCTCAAGTAACTCCTTTTCCTCAAGCGCCTCAAGGACAGCTCCGCCGTCACACTTGTTCTTGACAATCTGATGGCTGCCTAGATTTGCCCTCGCCAGAACCTTCGCACCGTCCTCACCCGACTGAGATACTGACTCATGGTAGATCCGATTCACCCTCCCAATCTTTGCTTCCAAATTACCCAGATGCTCTGCTACCTGCTGCCAGTAGCAGTCACACCTCTCCTTATATTCCAGTGGAGAATCCTCATTCAGGTATATAAGAGGGACAAGGTATAGCTTCTTACCCTGCTTGAAAGGTTCGGCAAACGGTTTCTCGATTTTGCCCAGTTGCTCTGTCATTTTTGTTCGCCTGATTCTTCTTCCTTCCTCCAGTCTTGCATCATCTGCTTAATTCGCTGAGCAAGCCTGGGGTCGTCCTTAAGACGCTGTGTAAATATTGGGCAGCTTTGCAAAATCATGTTCTGGCTCATAGATGCTATGTTTTCCAGAACATCCTCCATCTGGCTTCTGGCTGAATCGGGAAGACTTGACCCCTGCATCATCAACCTGAACTGCGTAATATCTTCAGCGCTGACATGCATTGGGGTCAAGCAGTTCTTATACCAGGGACACTGCCTGCAACTGACGACTGCCCCAGCCTCCTCTAAAATGTCACCCATTCTTCTGTCTCCCCCTTTATAAACCAATTTTAGCAGCTTTTAGTGATAAAAGGTAAGTCAAGCCCCCTAATCAGACGGTGCCAAAGAGCCAAAGCGGCGCTGGCGCTCTTTGTAAGCCATGAGAGCCTGGTCAACCTCATCACGGCCGAAATCAGGCCACAAGACCGGGGTGAAATAAAACTCAGCATACGCTATTTGCCACAACAGAAAATTGCTCAGCCTTATTTCTCCGCCCGGGCGAATAACAAGGTCGGGATCGGGGATATCTGCAGCATAAAGGTAGCGACTGAAAAGGGTTTCATCTATATCCTCAGCAGAGATGCCAGCTTGCTTAAGCTGACGTATCGCTTCTACTATTTCGCTTCTGCCACCGTAGTTTAAGGCAAGGCTAACAGTCATAGCTTCATTGCCCTTGGTCAAGTCCACCGCTTGCTGTATCTTGCTTCTCAGTCCTGACGGAAGTCTGTCAAGTTGCCCCAGATGGCAAATTCTTATTCCTTTTCTTTGAGCAAAATCAATTTCCTCATCAGCCATATCCACTAGAATCTGGAAAATCCCATTCACCTCTTCTTTCGGTCGCTTCCAATTCTCGGTGGAAAAGACATACAAGGTGACGTACTTGATTCCGTAGTCGAAAAGAATTTCGACTATGCGGTGAGCGTTAGCTATCCCCTCCCGGTGACCAGCCAGGCGAGGCAAGCCACGCTGCTTGGCCCACCGGCCATTGCCATCCATGATGATGGCAACATGCCGGGGAAAAGGAGGCTCCATGTTGTGGTGGTTCACACCATTACTATAGCTACATCTACCACTGTTATCAAGCAGTTCAGGCCAGTATGTATTTGCAGGGTGGAAACCTGTAGCCTAAAATAGGGAGAGGTTTTCGGGGGCTATACCAGGTGGTAATCCCTTTTTTTCGCGACAAGGGGTCGTATCTCTAAGCCAGGGTTCGGATAATAGATAGACAACCGGGTGATGCTCACCAGAAACAGAGTCCTAACCTTGATGTGTGTATCCATGGTGCTGGGCTACATGCCGTGGTACAACTTCTCTGCGCTTTCCAAGTTCATCACCGACGACTTCGGCCTCACTGCAGGCGACATGGGGGTTATCCTATCAGCATTTCAGGTCGGCTATGTGGTCACGGTAGTAGCAACTGGCTGGCTGGCTGACAGGGCAGGCAACAAGAAGGTAGTAGCTTGGGCCACTTTGTGCACCGGCATGTTTTCCACCATGTTTGCCTGGCTTGCAAGGGACTTTGCCAGTATTCTCGTTCTAAGATTGCTCACTGGTCTATCCGCGGGAGCGATTTACGCCCCGGGGATGTCGCTACTTTCAGGCTGGTTTCCGCCGAACCAGAGAGGAAAGGCACTGGGTGCCTACACAGCTGCCCTGACCGCAGCGTATGCCAGCGGGTACTTGGTAGCTTCTTCTTTAGGATCAATTTACGGCTGGAGAATAGGGATACTGGGCACGTCCTTACCTGTATTCATAGCTGCCTTCATAATGTTCTTCCTGGTTAAGGAAAGCCCGAAGAACATAGAACCGGGAAACGACGCGGCAAAAGAAATTGCCAAGGAGCAAACGAACAACATCCCTAGGAAAGTGGTGCCCAGAATGGGATACTCTGGGCCGGTGCTGATTATTATTGCTTACATGGGGCACATGTGGGAACTGTATGCCTTCTGGGGCTGGGTGGGCCCGTTCATGGTGGCAAATTCCGTAGCTACGGGATACGGAGAAAGCCAAAGCGTCTTGTTGGGAGGGCTATTGTCCACCTTAATTATTCTGATTGGTGTGCCAGCAGTTTGGCTCCTAGGCATGCTCTCCGATAAGCTAGGGCGTACTAGGACAATCACTTTTGCTGCCCTTTCCAGTCTGGTGGCTGAGTTCTTCTTTGGTTATCTCTATGGACAATCCCTGCCACTGGTTGTGATGGTAGGCGTCTGGATAGGCTTCTGGGTCATTGCTGACTCGAGCATCTACAAAGCTGGCTTGACCGAGATGGTCAGGGAGGAAGTCCGCTCGACCGCGCTGGGCATTCAGTCTGCCGCTGGCTATTCCATGACTATTCCCGCTCCGCTGGTTTTTGGTAGGCTACTGGAAACTCTGAATGGCAAGTCCATTGACCCCACCAAGGCCACCCGATGGGGTCCTCCCTTTGCCATGCTGGGTTTGGGAGCTTTGCTGGCCCCCCTGTCTGCAGTTATCCTGAGTAGGCTTCCCCAGACTAAGCTCATGGCTGGCGAAGAATAGCACCTTAGCCGTTAGCCCTATTGCCGCTAACGAAACCGAGGGTTCCTTTTCTCAAAGAACGCCCTGGTGCCCTCCTGGGGTTCTGACGACAGGTATAATCGCTCGATTAGCTCGGGTTCACAGACAGATATGTCCCCCAAATATGAAGCGGTTGCCGCATTAGCTATTTTCTTTGCCATCCTGACAGCCACCGGACCGTTAGCCGCCATTCTACCAACCACCTGGTAGGTCAGTTCCATTAGCTGTTCGCCAGGGACAACCTTATTGACCAAGCCTATTGAGAGAGCCTCGTCAGAGCTTATTCTGTCGCAGGTCAACACCAACTCTTTGGCTTTGGCAGGGCCAACAAGACCAACAAGCAGTGGTGTTGATGCCCAACTAAAGAAATAGCCCAGACCCGCATTTGGCAGTCCCCAAATAGCGTCTTGGCAAGCTATCCTGAGGTCGCAGGCTATGGCCAAGGCAACCCCAGCCCCCAAGCAAGAGCCATTGACTGCGGCAACCGTGATTTGTTCAAGAGCACACAGACGCTTCATGAGCTCTTGTCCCTGCCGCTGCTTTAACCTTGCTGACATGGGGTCACCCTTGCTGGACATCGCCTCGCTTTTCAGATCAACCCCGGCCATAAAACCTTTCCCTGCGCCGGTAAATACAGCAAATCTGGTGTCAGTATCCCATTCCAGCCTGTGACATACATCTATGAGTTCGCCAAGCATCTCGTGGTCCATAGCATTGTGCAGCTTAGGATTGTTGAAAGTGACCGTAACCACCTCCCCCGATTTCTCCCAGAGAATCTTGTTGTAGTCCATCATACTGCCTCCATATTACCTCCATCAATATGCCTCTCCGTTGCTTGCTGGCGTTTGTATCTGTCCCTCATTACCAGTGCCACCATTCGGGCCTCTCTGCCAAGCGGAGGCAAACCGTCAAGCTTTGCCCTGTCGGATACCAGCAGCACCGTCAGCCACAGTCAGCCAACTTGTTCCCGCCTGATGACCATCCAGGCCTGAGGACAAGAATGGACTACTATCGCCGCCCCTAATTATACTCAAGCCATTCCCGATTTGTGAATTCGAGATGTTGACCAAGAGCATGACCTCAGGATGAGGCGCGAGATGCTACTTCGGGCTGAATTTGCCCCAGCAAGGGGTAGTTTTACAAATAGGAGTTTTAGGGTTAAAATAGATACGATTTGGGGCGGTTAGCTCAGTGGTGAGAGCGCTTGCTTCACACGCAAGAGGTCA
>CAZJGF010000064.1:7531-8848 GCA_964545665.1 uncultured Dehalococcoidales bacterium | reverse complement strand
TCCAGGAGGCTTTGGACCACGCCATCGCTGTGGAGGGGAACGATGCTAAGGTGCTTTTCTTGTTGGACGGGACAATGACTGTGCCTATATCGGACTAAAACTAGCCTATCTTGCCAGCCAGCCACCATCAACATTCAGTATGGCCCCGTGCACATAATCCGATGCCGGCGAAGCCAGAAAGACCACAGCACCTTTGAGGTCATCCGGCACTCCCCAGCGGCCAGCCGTAATCCGGTCAAGAATGAACTTATTGGTCACCGGGTTACTTCTGAGTTCCGGATTAAGCTCAGTTGCAATGTAGCCCGGAGCAATAGCGTTCACATTTACCCCGTGACCGGCCCACTCATTCGCCAGTGCCTTGGTCAGCTGGCCGATACCAGCCTTGCTGGCAGTATAGCTGGGAATCAGGACTCCACCCTGGAAACTCATCAGCGAGGCGGTGAAGATTATCTTACCTGACCCCCGGGCAACCATATCCTTACCAATCTCACGGCTCAGTATGAAGTGAGAGGTGAGGTTAGTCTCTATTATCTTGTCCCAGTAATCATCGGGATGTTCTACGGCTGGCTTGCGCATTAATGTGCCGGCATTGCTAACCAGGATATTGATTACCGGGTTATCAACTTTTACTCGAGAGATAAATCTGTAGGTGGATTTCCGATCAGCGAAATCACATTGGTATCCCTTAAACTTCCGGCCCAGAGCCTTGATCTCTTGTTCGATTTGACTACCTGATTCCTCTAGAGTGCGGCTGGCACCGATGATGTCAGTGCCGGCTTCAGCAAGGGCCAGGGCTAGAGCTTTCCCAATCCCGCGTTTGCAGCCGGTAACCAAAGCTACTTTTCCATCCAGTTTGAATTGCTCCAATATCCCCATTGGTTTTCCTCCTACGTCTCTCTCAGTTACTGTACCTCAACAGTATCTGCCTTGAACCGCTAACTGAGTTTGACCGTAGCCAAACGTCCTTAAGGGCATTATACAACAGGCAGGGGTGTGATGATATTCCTTAGTTCCACCAGGCTTGGCAAGTCAAGGCCGCATTTCTACAGGCACTGCTAGTCGCTTGGCTGTTAGACTTGGTTGCCCACCTTCTGGCTGTTATACTGGCACTGGTGGAACGGCATTAGCCCAAGTTTAGATTTGACCTTGTCCTGTGAGGCACCGGGAGAATTATGTCGGACAAGATTAAGATTGCTGCTGCTCAGATAGAACCCAGGCTGATGAAGATTGATG
This sequence comes from uncultured Dehalococcoidales bacterium, assembly GCA_964545665.1. GTDB lineage: Bacteria > Chloroflexota > Dehalococcoidia > GIF9 > AB-539-J10 > CAZJGF01. The sequence goes on along the minus strand of CAZJGF010000064.1, from coordinate 7,615 downwards.
AGAATCTGAACAAGATTCTGTCGGCTGCTAAAGAGGCAGCGAATAAGGGTGCTGACCTGGTAGTGTTCCCGGAATGTTGCCTGA
>CAZJGF010000064.1:2526-7431 GCA_964545665.1 uncultured Dehalococcoidales bacterium | reverse complement strand
GAGGAAATCATATATGGGGAGGTTCGTCTGGAGTCAGCCCGGCAGAAGCGTTCTATCTTCTCCCCCGGCGAGTTCGAGGTAGACCAAATAAACGACCGACGCCCAGAATTGTATGGCCTGATTACAGAACCCAAGCCAGGCGCCAAGCGAGATTGACCTTGCCCTTGGCCTGCCAGTGGGTTTAGAACACCACTGCGACGTGGTTTCATTCTTTACCTCTTCATTTTCATTAGTAACGATATGCTTTTTATTCTAAATGCTTCTGGTGGTTTGAATGGATAAGCAATTTCATCGTTTTGCCTCAGCAACTGTACTGGTGCTCAATTTGAAAATGACCCACTACCGAAATTTACTTTTGGAATCTCTACCTTCACTAAAATCAACTAGCTGCCCCCTTTTGTCCGTTGCACATCAGTCTCTGGAGTGACCTGTAATAGCAGCAAGATATCCACTTGCCCACGATTCCTGGCCGCCGTTGGCCCTGAAATAGCTGTTACTTCGGTGTAATCCTCCCACCCCTTCCCGGGAGAGGCGAATTCACCCTCACCTTAATCCTCTCCCTTCGAGGGAGAGGGATTTTATATGGGGTTTTGCGGAAGACTACAGTTGGCGGGTTAGGCGAGGGTAAAGTCTATCGAATAGATAGCAGTGGCACTATTGAATTCGCTAGCGATGGTGAAAGGCTACGGGTGAGAGCACGGGGCCAAATGAGATTCATTGATAGTCTGGAACCTAGGTGATATACTTCCCACGGTGTTGCTAAACGCTGTGTGAGGTGATTAGCGTGAAGACTTTCCAGGTAATTCGCAGTGGCATCGTTTTTGAGCTTCAGCCTGAACCAGAGGGTGGCTATACTATAAGTGTGCCCTCCCTTCCTGGTTGTATATCGTTTGGTGGGACCTTTGAAGAGGCAATGGAGATGATAAAAGACGCTATGGAAGGCTGGTTAGTTGTGGCCAGGGAAGAGAATGTGCCGATACCGGAACAATTTGAGACTATCAAAGTAGCTGGTATTTAGGGACACTTAGAGCCATAATCAGAGAGGCAGGTCTAACAAGGACCGAATTCTTGAAGTTAATCTAGGTGACAAGTCAGACTTTTCGGGCTCCTTCTATTTGGTCTTCTCGAACTTGGTCGAAAGGATTGTTCCATAAGCAAGAGCAGAGCTATCTACTTACTGCTGTGGTGGGTAGGTTGCCTGTTCTGTGGAACCTTTGCGCTAATAATCCACGTGCAAGGCAATTAGAGCCCTACATCACTTCCTGAGGATGGTTCTGGCGCTTGGAACAGATATTACCAAAGCTACGATAATAAATATCCAACCAGTCCATATTGGTAACCAGGTAGCCAACAGCAGGCCCAAGCCGACGCCAAAGAGAAACCTGGCAGTGATGTGCAGGAGGAAGTAGGGATTTGGCACCTGTCTAAATTTCTCAAGCTTGTCATTGATCCAGCTCATTGTCTCATCCCTCCTGATAAACAGCACTGCACTACCTGCTGCCCCCACCACGAAGCCTATGGGACAGATGAAAACCGCAATAATGAAGGATGTCACATGAAGCCCCTCCATCAAGCGACTTAGCACGGTGATGTGGCTGGTAATTATGGTCAAGGCGTAAAAGGCATTGTGCAGCAAAACAAAGACAAAGAACCCGGCGAAAGAAGCTGCCATTAGAATTAGAAACCTTCTTATCTTTCGCCAGGTACAAGTCAATGCAACGAATGGAACGGCAGTTGCCAGGTAGCATAGGACTATGCCTGGCACATTATCGCTAACCCCAATGAGAGCGGCAGCTGTCACCAAGGCGCAAAATATCGCTGCGAGTATGGATAGGCGCTTTCGACTCAGCTTCGGTATTAGGAACTTCTTCAGCATTTCACGACACCTACTATCCCGACAAGGATACTTTAGCACACCAGATGGGAGATTAGAGAGAGGTTAGCTGGCAGGCTAGCCAGCGATGAGGTCCACCGAATGGGCAAGCGCGGTACCATTGAGTCTATCGTGGGTGGTGTGCTAAGAAGGTCAGGGCTGTTACGACTTTAGATTGACCTTATTTCCTCTGTCATGAATTTCACGTATGAGACACCGAAGCATATAGCCGCCAGGGCTACTAGGCTTACCACCTGAGGCCAGATAAGCAAGAGGCTCTGGTTGAAAGGAAGAGGAGTTACCATTCTCCCGGAGGTAAATGTACTCAGCACCATCAGGGCTGCGTTAAGGCTGCCCAATTCAGGTGTCAACAACGCAGTCGTGGCTTCTCCATAGAGTGTGCAGGGCGAGATGCGTCCAAGCATCCCTTGAATTCCATAATTTCTAATCATTTCTTCAGCGGTAGGACTTGAACCGAGCGGGGCTTGAACATTGGCGATAGCCCCAGCAATCATAGACATGAAGAAGAAGAAGAATATCCACAGGGCTATGGAAGCCAGCATGGAGGTAGCTGCCCGGTTAAAGAAAACAGAGAAAAGGGCAGCTAGCGCCATCCAGAAAGCACCGTAGACTATGGTTATTATGGCGAAGACTATAAGCCTGAGCGTCTCCTCTGAGCTTGGCGGCACACCAATGATGCGGAGCCCTAATCCGGCAACAATAGCAATCACAGTGACTATCATGGCGCTCATGATAGCCAGGCCGGCCAGGAATTTGCCATTAATTACCGAATCTCGGTAGATTGGCTGAGACAGAAGCCGGCTCAGGTTACCACTGGCCCGCTCAGTATTTATGCTATCGAAACCGAGGGCTATGCCTATGATAGGGACAAAGAGGGAGATGAAAAAGGGGAAAGATGGTAGTGTTTCACCAGAGGTGGTAAACATCTTAAGGAAGACGAACTCGGTAGTTGGAGTTACCACGCTCCTTATGTTCTGAATAGCTACATATATGGCAAGTACTGCTGCCAGGAAAACCAGCATGAACAGGATGGCGAATCTCCTACTGGCAAGATGGTCAGCTAGCTCCTTGCGGAAAACAGCATACACAGTCAAGCCTCCTTGGAGTACTTCTTATAGATTCTTTCCAAGCTGTACTCTTCGATTTTCATACCAACCAGCAGGCTGTCACTATCAACAATCACTTTGGCTATCTGGCCTCTCAAGTCTTTATCACAGCTAATAAGCAGCGAGTTACCGGAAGGCTGCACCGCTAATACCCCCTTGACCTGCTGTATGGAGGTAACAAGCTGAGGACTTGCCTGGTCTACCTCAGCTTCGATGCGGTATCGCCCACCACCTGCAGTCTCACCTCCCAGGCGGTCTATCGAGCCGTCGGCTACCAAATGTCCTTTGGCTAGTATGCCCACTCGGGTACATATCTTTTGAACCTGGTGCAGTTGATGTGAGCAGAAGATAACGGTTATCTTTCTTTTGGCCATGCTAACTATGAGCTTGAGAATTTCATCGATGCCTTCAGGGTCTATGCCAGTGGTGGGTTCATCAAGGAAGGCGAGCTTTGGTTCCTTGATGCGTATATCGGCTATACCGAGCCTTTGCTTCATGCCTCGAGAGAATGTGCTGACCTGTTGGTCAGCTACCGCGGATAGCCCCGCTGTAGCCAGGAGATCGGTAATCTTCTGCTCAACTTCCTCTTTCGGCAGATTATTTAGCTCAGTGGTATACCTCAGGTTTTGTCTTGCAGTCAAGTCTTCATAAAACCCAACCCTCTCTGGTAGATAGCCGACGATGCGTTTTACCTTCAGGGGTTCTCTAGTCGGGTTATAACCGCAGACTTGCGCTGTCCCTGAGCTGGGCTCAGTAAGCCCCAAGAGCATTAATATAGTGGTCGTTTTACCTGCGCCGTTAGGGCCAAGAAAGCCAAAAATCTCACCTTCTTCTATCCTGAGGTTGAGTCCCTCAACAGCGGTGAAGCCGTCATAAGTCTTTGTTAAGTTGTTTGTCTCAACAACTACCTGGCCCATTTTCTACCTCCGGCCAAAGCGTCTGAAACCTAGTACTAAGCCGGCAATCACAGCGACTATGATGCCAGCACCTATCCAACCCCATCTGGTAGGCGTTGATACCGCCACCCTGATCTCTAGCTTGGGAGGTTCCGCCGAAAGCTCAGGCTCAGCATCAAATTTCAGGGTAGTCATATAATCGCCGGCTATGGTCTTGGATGGCGGCTTTACAGTAACTTCAATCTCTTTCTCATCCAGGGGGGCCAGTGCCTCTACGTTTTCTGGATTGAAAGTCACTTTCCATTCCTGATTAGCGATTCCAGATGGCCTGGTTGAGGAGAAGGTGACCTTGTCCAGGGCTGCTGTTCCTGTATTGGTGACAGTAATCGAGAAACTGCTCTCCTTCCCGGCAGTAGCCTTGGTGTTGAGTCGCCCGCTGGTGGTTTCGGCAGCCAGATTGTATCTGGCAGTAATGGTAGCGGTAAGTTCAACACTGTCTTTAAGGTCCCCCGACGCAGCTTCCAGCACTACAGTATAGTCCCCCGGCTCCGGGAACAGCCAAAACGGGGCTATAGCAATCACTACCACCTTCTCGCTTACCGAATAGGTCTCAAGGCGAATAGCCGTTAGCTGCTTATCCTTCTCATACGTTGATTGAGCTATGTAAGTCAGCCATCCCTCGGGCCCGGTAGTGCGAAGTTCAAACTCGCGCGGTTCTTTACCGTGGAGGAATGACAACCCCACTTCGAATTCGAAAGTTGTATCGGCCGGGCCAGATAATGCTGGATACTTAGCCTGAAGCTCAAATGTCTCCTCAGGAGGCGGAGCTTCCTCTTCTTCCTCTGATTGAGCACTGGCAATTGGCTGATTCAGCAATCCGCCAAATGTTGCTAGACATAAGGTGAAACAGCCTATAAGGCAAGCTAGTCTGAATTTGTTCATTCTATGCACTCCCCCAAGATTTGATTTTACATCTTAGCTCAATTTGCGTAGTATATCAAAAGGAAAT
>CAZJGF010000064.1:0-2426 GCA_964545665.1 uncultured Dehalococcoidales bacterium | reverse complement strand
AACTTCTATGTCAAGAGTAGACAGTCGGGCTAATAATGAGCTCCGCCCGGTGCACATAACTCTGGACTATCAAAGCTTTGCTGAAGGTTCAGCCCTGATAGAAATAGGGAAGACAAGGGTGCTGTGTTCTGTGAGTATGGAGGAAAGAGTACCTAGTTTTCTTAAGGGCAGCGGTCAGGGCTGGGTTACCGCTGAATACGCTATGTTGCCCCGCTCCACACTTACCCGCACACCGCGGGATAGAGGAGAGGGGCGAAGCCATGAAATCCAACGCCTTGTTGGCCGCAGTCTAAGGGCGGCAACTGACTTAGCTTCCTTGGGTGAGAGAACACTTGTTGTGGATTGTGATGTGCTGCAAGCAGATGGTGGCACCAGAACAGCAGCCATCAGCGGTGGATATGTTGCTTTGTATCAAGCTTGCCATAACCTGAGGAAACAGGGCGTTTTGTTATTTATGCCGCTCAAGAGAATGATAGCCGCTACCAGTGTTGGCATAGTGGGTGGCAATATGCTGCTTGACCTTTGCTATGAGGAAGACTTCCGCGCTGAAGTTGATTTTAATGTGGTCATGACCGACAACAATGAGTTTGTGGAGATTCAGGGGACTGCTGAAAGCAAGCCGTTCTCTGGAGAGACCGCTGACTCTCTGCTTTCTTTAGCCCAGCAGGGAATTAACAGGCTGTTCAGAATCCAAAAAGAGACTTTAAGAGCTTTAGGCTAAGGGGACGATTGCCCCGTAATAGGCGAAGCTGATTGGACTGGTTGTGGGTTGGGCCATACGGCCGTTATGTGGAGGCACGGCAAAACAAGTGACCAAAATTGAGACGAAAAGATAGAGAAGTTAGAGACAAGAAGGCAATAGAATCCATAATACGAAGAGCGACTGTTTGTAGAATTGGTTTAGCTGAAAACAATCTACCATACGTAGTCCCGGTCACTTTTGGTTACAAAGATGATTGTCTGTATTTTCATTCAGCGTCTGAAGGCAGAAAGATTGACATTATTAAACAAAATAACAACCTGTGTTTTGAGATGGACGTTGATTGTGAGTTTGTGAAGAAATCAGAGCAACCCTGCAACTGGAGCATGAAATATCGGAGTGTTATCGGCTTCGGCAAGGCTTTTCTCGTTGAGGACGCCGAGGGAAAAAGGAAGGCACTGGACATTATTGTAGGACACTACTCAGGCGGTCCGTATCAGTATCCATATCCTGAAGACATGATTAGTAATATAGCGGTGATCAAGGTCGAGATAGACAGTGTAACCGCGAAGAAGTCGGGATATTAATCTTGCGCAAAGTTGAACTGGGGGACCGGGGAGGCAAACTTTGGCTCACCGGGATGGCAAACAAGCTAAGGTCTGGTTTGCCCGTTGCCCAAGATAACCCACTTGTAGCTGGTTATCTCCCTGAGTGCCATAGGGCCGCGGGCATGAAATTTCTGGGTGCTTATGCCTATCTCGGCGCCTAGGCCAAACTGCGAGCCGTCGGTGAAGCGGGTGCTGGCATTGGCATAAACGCAGGCAGCATCCACCTCGTCAAGGAACCTCATGGCTGCTGAATAGTCCTCGGTTATAATAGCTTCAGAATGTCCTGAGCCGTATGTCTCGATATGCTCCAGAGCTTCATCCAGGGAATCAACCACCTTGATAGCTGCCCGTAATGATAGGAACTCCTTACCCCAGTCCTCATCTGCTGCCGGGACTAATCTTAAGGAAGGAACAGGCTCAAGGATAGCCGTGGCTCGCTCATCGCAATGCATTTCCACCCCTGCCTTGGCCCACTCTTCGGCAATGGAAGGTAGATAAGCTTGGGCAACCTGGCTATGGACTAAAAGGCAATCGAGGGCATTGCAGACGGTGGGACGCTGGACTTTGGCATTATAGGCAATAGCTACAGCTTTATTCAGGTCAGCGCTCTTATCCACATAGGTATGACAAACGCCTATTCCACCGGTGACCACTGGCATGGCGGCGTTCTCCGAGACGAGCTTTATCAACCCAGCGCCACCACGGGGAATTATCAGGTCAATTGTCCCTTTCATCTTGAGCATCTGGTTAACTAACGCCCGCTCTGTGGACTCAATAAGTTGAATTGCTCCCTGGGGCACCCCGGCCTGGTAACAAGCCTCTTGAGCCGCTCTGGCTAGCGCGGTGTTGGAGTTTATGGCTTCTCTGCCGCCTCGAAGTATGACAGCGTTACCGGACTTGAGACACAAACTTGATATGTCAATGGTGACGTTGGGGCGGCTCTCATATATGGCTCCGATAACCCCCAAGGGGACTCGTTTCTTGCCTATTTGCAAACCATTGGGCAAAGTCCGCATGTCGAACATCTCGCCTACAGGGTCAGGCAAGGCAGCCACCGTCCTCACATCCTGAGCCATTGCTTCCAGCCGGCTGGATGACAGCATAAGCCTATCGAGCAT
>CAZJGF010000063.1:4625-9021 GCA_964545665.1 uncultured Dehalococcoidales bacterium | reverse complement strand
CTGGAATTCGCTTGACATTCTTTATGTGACTTGTCACGATTTATCCGAGGTAACAGGACATGGCTTATCAGCAGGAGGAAGAGCGGACTAGGTTAGCGAAAAGACTGAGTCAGGAAGCCATAAATTTGGCTATACTCGGTCGTTGGGAAGAGGCAGTGGCAGCAAACAAGAGCATAATTGAATGGGTTCCTAATGATGTTGGAGCTTATAATCGCCTTGGTAGGGCTTTGACGGAGTTAGGGAAGTTTGCTGAGGCCAGGGAGGCATATAGTAAGGCCTTAGAGCTTGCCCCTGGTAATGTTATTGCTACCAAGAATCTGGCTCGATTGGCTAGCTTGTCTGAATCTACGACAACCATTGATGGTGGACATCATAAGGTTGCTTCAGAGCTGTTCATTACTGAGACGGGGAAGGCTGGAGTGGTGAACCTTGACAGTTTGGCTTCAACCGAGGTGCTAGCCAGGATGGGTGTCGGGGCCCAAGTCCATCTAAGGCTTAGAGGACAACGCTTAGTTGTGGAAGACGAGTATGGAGAGTATTTGGGGGAAGTGGAGCCAAGGCATGGGCTGCGTCTTGGCAGGCTAATGCAGGGAGGAAATAGATATGCTGCGGCTATACTTAGCCTGGGAGGAAGTGGAGTGCAAGTAATTGTTAGGGAGGTATATCAACATTCTAGCCAAGCAGGGCGGCCCTCCTTTCCCACTACGGCTATCGAGCATCTGCGTACTTATATCGCAGAATCGCCGCCCACGCCTAACATTGCTACCGGTGAAAATGAAACACAGAGGGGAAATGGGTATGCTGATGGAGAGGGCGAAGATTCTTCTGAAGACGAAGACAAAGCTTTACTAGAAGGTTTCTCTGTGATTGAAGAAACTGGTGAAGAGGGAGGAATTTAGGGGTGACTGAAATCGGCGTGGTGAAGCCAATTGATATTGAGGAGGAGATGAAGGTTTCCTACCTCGACTATGCTATGAGCGTTATTATCTCCCGCGCACTACCTGATGTGCGGGATGGCTTGAAGCCAGTGCAGCGACGGGTCTTATATGCCATGGAAGGATTAGGGCTACGTCACAATAGCCCACATAAGAAAAGTGCTCGAATTGTTGGGGAGGTTCTAGGGAAATATCACCCACATGGAGATGCTCCAGTATATGAAGCCATGGTACGCATGGCACAAAGTTTCTCATTGAGGCATGTCTTAATCGATGGACAGGGGAATTTTGGCAGCATTGACAACGACCCGCCAGCCGCAATGAGGTATACCGAAGCCAGACTTGCTGAGATTGCTGAAGAGATGTTGGTTGATATTGATAAAGATACCGTAGACTTTGTTCCCAATTTTGATGATTCGCTTAAAGAGCCTTCTGTCTTGCCAGCCAGGTTGCCTAATTTACTGGTTAATGGCTCATCGGGCATAGCTGTGGGCATGGCAACTAGTATTCCGCCGCATAACTTGGGGGAAATATGCGACGCTATCACCTATTTAATTGATAACCCCGACGCTACTGGGGAAGAACTGCTGGAATTTGTCAAGGCCCCCGATTTTCCCACTGGAGCCGTAATCTTGGGGCAGGATGGCATAAAAAGCGCTTATGCTACAGGGCGAGGAAAAGTTGTAGTCCGAGCTAAAGCCAGTGAAGTAAGTACTAAGGGAGGCAGAAGACAAATAGTTGTTACTGAGCTTCCCTACCAAGTGAACAAGGCAGCTTTAGTGGAGCGGATAGCGGAACTGGTTAAAGGGAAGAGGATTGCCGGGATAGCCGAAGTCCGCGATGAATCGGATAGGGAAGGCATGCGTCTTGTCATCGAACTCAGGAAGGACGGGCAGCCCCAGCGGGTACTTAATAATCTTTATAAGAATAGCGCCATGCAATCCGCTTTTTTCATTAACATGGTTGCTTTAGTCAATGGACAACCCAAAGTAATTAATCTTAAAGAGGCACTAACTTGCTATATTGACTTTCGCTGTGAGGTCATCACCAGGCGTTCCCAATTTGAGCTTGAGAAAGCAAGGAATAGAGCTCACATCCTCGAAGGCTTTCGGATCGCTCTTGATAACCTGGAGCAAGTGATTAAACTTATCCGGCAATCTGAGAATGTTGACGTTGCGCGCACCAACTTGATGACCGCCTTTAGCTTGTCTCAAGCGCAGGCCCAAGCTATTCTTGATATGCCCCTTCGTCGCTTGGCTAGGCTGGAGCGGGAAAGAATAGCTGAGGAGCACGCTGATGTATTGAAGAATATTTCCTACCTTGAGGATCTATTAGCTACCCCTAGAAAGATATTGTTACTTATTAAACAAGATGTTGCTCAGCTAAGATCCAAGCATGGTGATGAGCGGCGCACCGCAATTAGCGAGGAGGAGGTGACGGAGTTTCGTCAGGAAGACCTTGTTCCTCACCAGAGCGTGGTAATTACGATTAGCAATCAAGGGTTCATTAAACGGCTTCCTGCTAGCAATTATCGGCTACAGCACCGTGGTGGGAGAGGTGTTATGGGAATGGTGACCCGTGAAGGTGATTTGGTGAGGCATATCCTAGCAGCCGACACACATGACAATATACTCTTCTTCACCAACCGAGGTAGAGTCTATTGTTTGAAGTGCTATGAGATTCCTGAAGATTCGTCTCGGACGGCCAAAGGCATGGCACTGGTCAATTTGTTGCCCGTGGACTTGAAAGACGGGATAACCACATTGCTGGCTGTGCCAAGCTTCGAGCCTAATCGGTTTTTATTGCTGGCTACTAAAGCTGGTGAGGTAAAAAAGACCCCTCTGAACAAATTTGCTTCGATCAAAAAGAATGGCCTTATTGCTGTGAGGCTCAAGAGTGGTGATGAACTAGTATCGGCTAGAGTTGTTACCGATATGGACGAGATCATTTTGGTAGGTCAAAATGGGCAAGCTAGCAGATTTAAGGTTGAAGAATTGAGAGCTGCGTCTCGGAGCAGCGGCGGCGTTCGTGGTATTCGGCTGACCAATGATTTTGTTGTTGGCATGGATTCTGTTTCTCCTGATACCTATCTGCTCACGGTGACTGAAAAGGGCTTTGGCAAGTTAACTCGATTGGAACGTTATCCTGTTCATAAGAGGGGAGGTAAAGGAATTAGAGCTCATAGAGTTACTGAGAAAGCAGGCAAGGTGGCTGCGTCTAAACTTGTTCCCTTGGAAGGATCATTGGTGATGCTATCGGCCAAGGGCAACGTTGAGTGTATTCCTCTTGAACAGGTCTCGGTTCAGACCAGAAATGGCTGTGGTGTACGTCTAATGGCGATGGGTGAAGATGACAGTGTAGTTTCTATCGCTATGCCAGATTACCCTTCCCAGGCAATTCAGTGAAAGAGTTGATATTTATTCATGGTTCGGGGAATACGTCTGTAGTCTGGAAATATCAAATACAGTATTTCCCAGGAGCTGAGGCTATTAATCTCCCGGGGCATCTTTCTCCAGGAGAACCTTGCACTAGCATTGAAGACTACGTTGCATGGCTACATTGCTATACTCTTGACCGGGGATACCATGCCCCAGTCTTGGCTGGGCATTCTCTAGGTGGTGCTATTGTCCAAATGTATGCGCTGAAGCACTCTGAGGATGTCAAAGCTATTATCCTTGCTGGTACGGGGGCCAAGTTACGGGTAGCTCCACAGTATCTCTCTATGATTCAGGATGGTATAGAGAAGCCTTCCATTTGGCTACAAGAATTTATTGAGCCGCAGTATAGCCACATTGAGCCAGAGTTAAAGAAAAAATTGCTGGCTGAAACGGCTAAGGTTGGGGCTAAGGTGCAGTTAAACGATTTTATCTGTTGTGACAAGTTTGACATCTTAGAAAAAGCCCACCAAATTAAAGTTCCTACTCTGGTGCTTTGTGGTAGCGAGGATGTGATGACACCGCCTAAGTATAGTTCTTATTTGGCTGCCAGAATCGAAGGAGCAGAACTCAGCGTAGTCGATGGTGGTACTCACTACTTTTTTGCGGAAAAGCCTGAAGTTGTTAACCGGGTTATCGAGCAGTTTCTGCTTGGCCTTTAGTTTTCTGGCACCTCTCTTGGCAGCTACTTTGCCAGCGCTGTAACCCGCAGGCATGGCACTTTCCTCGCCGGCAATCTGGAGTCCCCAATTCCTGCCATAGCTTATGATACTCCTTCTTAAGGAATTCGGGAGTTACTCCGACATCAATGTGTTCCCATGGCAGTACTTCGTCTAGGGCTCGTTCTCTATTAGCGTAAAAGGAAGGGTCAAGCCCACATTGGTTGAAAGCATCAAGCCATTTCTGGTAGTCGAAGTACTCGTTCCAGGCATCAAACTTGCTGCCCAGCTGCCAGGCGTGATAAATCACTTTACCTAAACGGCGGTCGCCCCGGGACAGGGCAGCTTCAATCTGGCTAGCCTTGGG
>CAZJGF010000063.1:0-4525 GCA_964545665.1 uncultured Dehalococcoidales bacterium | reverse complement strand
AGCAGCTAGCGTTTCCAATATCACCTCTTCGGAGATATTCTTGTTTATCACTCGGCGCAATCTTTCATTTCCCGCTTCAGGAGCGAAGGTAAGGGTCATTTTGCGCTCTGTGGGCAACAACTCCAGTAGTCTTACCACCGGGTTATCTAACCTCAAGCTGGGCAGTGATAGTGCGATGTTATCTCTGCGACACTGCTGGGATAGTCCAGCGATAAGTTCCTCAATGTTGGTGTAATCCCCGGTGCTGAGGGAAAGCAGGGACACCTCACCAAGGCCACAGTTTCTTGATAGCTTACTTACTGCCTCTATTACTTCCTCTTGTGACCTCTCTCGCACCGGTCGGTAAATGATCCCGGCCTGGCAGAAGCGGCAACCTTGAGTGCAACCTCGCTGAATCTCTATACTGCCGTAGTCATGGACCACTTCCGTGTAAGGGACAACTGGCCTAGTAGGTGGGGGCGGCAGGTCTGTTACTATCCTACGCTGAATCTTTGGCCTAGCTTCAGGCATCTTAGGCACGATGCTCTGTACGCACCCATCTGCTTTGTAGTTAACTTGATAAAAACCAGGGATGTACATACCGTCAAGCCTAGCAGCTGCCATTAGCAGTTCCTCTTTGTTGCCTCGATGCCTCCGGAAGACCTCCAGCAACTCAAGTAGCGCTTCTTCGCCTTCCCCAATTACAAACAGGTCGATGAAATCGACCATGGGCTCAGGATTGAGTGTACAGCTACCTCCAGCTATTACTAACGGGTGAGAACTATCTCTCTGGGAGCTGAATAGAGGAATCTGGGCTAGGTCAAGGATATTTAACACATTGCTGTAGGTAAGCTCATAGCCTAATGAAAAGCCGATGATATCGAAATCCTTCAGGGGATGTCTGGATTCCAGCGTGAATAGGGGGATGTTCTCTTTGCGTAGAGCTATTTCCATATCTATCCACGGGGCAAAAACTCTTTCTGCTAGTACATCGGGCTGATGATTTAGTAGCTCGTAGAGGATGGCCAGCGCTAGATTGGACATGCCAATTTCATAAGTATCGGGGTAGCATAATGCAATTCGGATAGGTGTGGTTTCCCAATCCTTAATGATGCTGTTCCATTCACCGCCAGTATAGCGAGCGGGTTTGGAGACTTGGTTTAGGATTTTGCTGAAGCCTTTCACCTTTTTGGCTTCAGCATTATAGCTCTCGCTGTCCTGATTCTCAATTCAAACAAGGTTAATAGGTATGGTTCGCTGCTTATTGACCAGTATCGTCATGACAGCCTAGAATAGGCAAAAGGAGGGTGGATTTGGGATTAATCAATTGAGGAGAAGGAGATGCTAGCCTTGGAGGGTGTCAGAGTTTTGGAACTGGTGGGGCTGCCGCCAGGAGCCTTTTGCACCATGATATTGGGAGATTTGGGAGCACAAGTGCTCAAAGTCGAGTCACCTACGCCAAGCGCGCTTAATGGCTTGGGACCATCACTAAAGGGAGAAGAGAGGAGAAAAGAGGCTGCTTATTTTGCTCTTAACCGCAATAAGAAGAGCATAGGGCTCAATCTCAAGTCAGAAGCAGGGCGCCAAATATTCTATCAGCTTTCTCGGCAGGCAGACGTTATTGTCGAGGGGTATAGACCAGGCGTGGTCAAGCGTTTGAAAGTAGACTATGAGACTATAAATAGGCTAAATCCCAAGATTGTCTATTGCTCTCTTAGTGGCTATGGCCAGGACGGGCCTTATCGTGATTTCCCTGGTCATGATATTAACTATATATCCATGGCTGGCGTTCTTGGCTTAATTGGTGCCCGCGAAAGCCCACCGGTTATTCCCTTAAATCTGATAGCTGACTTTGCTGGCGCATCTCTATATGGAGTTATAGGAATTCTAACAGCTTTAATAGCTAGAAATAAGACAGGCAGGGGGCAGCATGTAGATGTAGCCTACATGGATGGAGCGATATCTCTCATCACTTGGTTCACTTGCAGACATTTTCTTGACGGTGTAGTACCGAAGAGGGGTGAAACAACACTTCATGGTGGCTATCCGTACTACGGGGTATATGAAACCAAAGATGGTAAATATATTACCATCGGCTGCCTGGAAACACATTTCTGGGAAAATCTTTGCCATCTATTGGGAAGGGAAGACTATATCCCTTATCATCTTGCCTTCGAGCATTTCCTTCATAGCTCGGAAGATAGGAAATGGGACGAAATATTTTCTTATTTGAGGCAAACTTTTTTGACTAAAACGAGGGATGAATGGTTTGAATTGTTGACTCAGAATGACATTCCTGTGGGCAAGGTTTACACGTTGGATGAGGTCTTTTCCGACACACAGGTGCTTCATCGCCGCATGGTAATAGAGATAGAGCATCCCACCTTAGGCAGGGTTAAGCAGGTTGGTATAGCTCCCAAGTTGTCGGACACACCGGGCGAGGTGAGGAATTTATCCCCGCTTCTGGGTGAGCATACTGATGAGATACTGCTAAGGTTAGGCTATGGCCAAGAAGAAATTGGAAGTCTACGTCAAGAAGGTGTGGTGGGCTAGAGAGCATGAAAGCGTTAATTCAGCGAGTTAGCAGCGCCTCGGTAAGCGTGGATAACCAAATAGTAGGCCGGATAGGCCCGGGTCTAGTGGTTTTCCTTGGCATCGCTCGAGATGACGTGGAGGAAGATGCCAGTTATCTGGCGAACAAAATGGCCAACCTGCGTATTTTCGCTAGCGAAGCTGGCGAATTAGATCTTTCAGCATTGGAAACAAAACGGGAAATCTTGATAGTAAGCCAATTCACCCTGTTGGCTGATTCGCGGAAGGGAAGGCGTCCCAGTTTCACTGAAGCAGCTCCACCGGATAGGGCGAAGGAGCTTTATGAATTCTTCATCAGGCAAGTCCGTTGCACTGGCCTCAAGGTGGAAACTGGTGTGTTTCAGGAGTACATGCTGGTGGAGATTCATAACGATGGCCCAGTGACTTTGCTGCTGGAACACAAAAGCAAGTAATTGCACCAGCAACATGTTGCAATAGTTCTCCCATTTTGTTATAATTTTGACCTAAATGAGCTGTCACAAGGTGCTACAAGCGCAAGGTTATCGTTTGACTCCGCAGCGCATGCTGGTTATCGAAGCCCTTCATAATGCTGATAGCCATATTAGCGCTGAGGAAATCTATGAGCAATTACACAGTCGCTATCCCTACAGCAATATCTCTACTGTCTATCGCACCCTAGAATTGCTGAAGAAGTTAGATTTAGTCACCGAAACGGACTTTGGCGAAGGACGAGTGCGCTATCACGTTGCTGAGAAGAGCCACCATCACCACCTTGTCTGCCATAAGTGTGGCAAAGTAATCGATTTGCCTGAATCTGTGCTGTCTCCTTTGAAGGGTATACTTCTTCGCGGTCATGGTTTTGATGCTGACCTAAGGCACTTAGCCATATCGGGAGAGTGTAGCGATTGCCGTAAGGGAGCGAGGGAAGCAACATTGGTTGTGAGTGATATTCAAGAGAAGTTGCGCATTATGCTAGATTATTGGGTCCAGCACAACCGGGAGCACGAGAAGGAGTTCTGCGATTGGGCTGGCAAGGCTGCCTCTCTATCCACCGAGGCATCACAGCAGCTAAAAGAAGCAGCCACTAGGATGGCTGATGCCAGCAAGGACATGGAGAGAGCACGGCAAGCCCTGATGGAGAGAAAGGAGGAGCATCAAGATGTGCATGGCTAAGCTTTATGAGACGACAAAAGGCGATCAGCCAATTCTGGATGACATTGCCTATATCATAGTCGAAGGCGACCGAATAGAGGTAGAGACTCTCTTCGGAGAAAGAAGGGTTTTCCAGGGCAAGCTGCGCGAGGTGGATTTCATAAAGTCCGAGGTGCAAGTAGAAGAGGGGTAAATTTTTTTGTGCTAGTCGCAACTGGTTGCAGATGCATCGGATATCTTTAACGAAGTAGAATGACAAAAGACAGCTTGCTCGATAGCTATTGCCTAAAAAAATTCACTGTGGGTATGGCAATTGAATTCCCAGTATTAATTGGCGGGGGAATATTGGGGGTCATATTTTCTTGGCCAAGATTTCCGTTCTATCCCTTAGAAAACATTTTGGGAGTCGTTTTGCTGGTGATTGGCTATGTTATCCACTTAGGATACGCCCACAAAGAATTGGCAAAGTATGGCGTTCACGCACATCGGCATTCATTGCAGGCTAAGACGCTGGTAACCTCTGGCCCATATTCTAAGGTTAGACACCCAGGTTACTCGGGATTGGTTCTAATATATTTTGGCTTTGCACTTGGTTTTGGTATTGTCTGGATGCTCGTTCCAGCGGTCATCTTCACCATTTTAACCTACTTGACCGCAATAAAAGAGGAGCAGCTTTTAAAAGAGGGATTTCGGGAAGGGTATGAAGAGTATGGGAGACGAGTGCCATGGAGATTCATTCCCAGAATAATTTGAGTGTGGATACATGTACATACATAACGCATAAAAAGGAGGAAATTGTGAGACGGAAAATTACAGGGAGCATTATAGCAATAGTCCTGCT
>CAZJGF010000062.1:0-9137 GCA_964545665.1 uncultured Dehalococcoidales bacterium | reverse complement strand
TGTTACCTCGGATAAATCGTGACAAGTCACATAAAGAATGTCAAGCGAATTCCAGCTCAAAGGCTCTATGCAAAGCCTGAACAGCATCCTTAACCCTGTCTTCAGAGATAATGCACGTTATCCTTATCTCCGAAGTGGTGATTAGCTGGATATTAATGCCTTGCTCATAAAGCGTGCCAAACATCCTGGCAGCGTAGCCCGGCGTATTCTGCATGCCGGTGCCTATAATGCTAACTTTGGCCAACGTAGAATCAGTAACGCATTGCTTTGCTCCCAAGCGCTTGGCTACAGGTTCCACAATAGACATCGTTTTAACGAAATCGCTTCTAGCCACCGTGAAGGAAAGATCAGTAGTATCATCAACGCTGGGATTCTTAACAATAGTGTCTACGCTTATATTCGCTCGAGCCAAAGGCTCAAAGACCGCTGCAGCAATGCCGGGACGGTCAGGAACAGCAACAACAGTAATTTGAGCAACGTTGGTATCATGAGCAATACCCCGTACCTTATTTCTTACTTCCATGGATGCCTCCTTACAGATGATAGTACCCGGGCTATCATTGAAACTAGAAGCCACTAGAATAGGCATATTATATAACTCACCTATTTCCACCGCTCTAGGGTGTATTATCTTGGCTCCATAGCTGGCGAGTTCTAGCATTTCTTCATAGCCAATCCTATTCAACTTATTTGCTCGCGACACAAGGCGGGGATCAGCAGAATAAACTCCCTCAACATCGGTGTAGATCTGGCATATTTCAGCACCCAGGCTAGCAGCCAGGGCCACCGCAGTAGTATCAGAGCCACCTCGCCCTAATGTCGTGATATCCATATCCTGAGTCACACCCTGAAATCCAGCCACAATAGCAATATTGTCTTTCTCCAATTCACTGACGATTCGCTCGGGGGCAACACGGAGAATTCGGGCGCGACTATAGTTGGAATCGGTTTGAATCCCTGCCTGGACACCGGTCAGGCTGACTGCCTTGTAGCCCAGAGCCCCCAGAGCCATAGCCAAGAGAGTGCTGGAAATCAACTCACCTGTGGAAAGCAAAACATCAAGCTCTCGCTCTCCCGGCTGCTCGTTAACTTGATGAGCCATCCTGATTAAGTCATCAGTAGTGTCTCCCATAGCCGAGACAACCACCACAACCTGATTCCCATCGTCTTTCGCTTTGGCTATACGGCAAGCCACATTCCTGATCCTTCCAGCATCAGCCACCGAGCTACCACCGTATTTCTGAACTATCAAGGGCATACTTCTCCTTTATCTAGTTAGCTTATTCATAATATCATATCCTTGCTCAAAGAAAACGCCTGTGCTTTTAGCCGCTGCTTCGGTAAATCTCCTCGCCCCATTGGCTACAAATCCTGGCCCCCAGAGCATGAATGGAACTGGTTCTCTAACATGGGTTTGAGTCTCGATGGGCGTTGGGTGATCAGGCATAACCAGTGTGCGCAGGCCATCTTTTCTCCGAGCACGCAGCTGGCTCACTATCTCCTCATCTACTTTTTCAATCGCCTTTACTTTTTCCTCGATGGAGCCTGCGTGGCCAGCCTCATCCGGCGCTTCTACATGGATAATCACCATGTCATGTCTGCTAAGCGCTTGTATCGCCCCGTTTGCCTGAGCAGCATAATCATTGTCCAGTTCACCAGTTACACCAGGAATATCTAGTACCTCCATCCCTACCATCTTGGCCAGGCCTTTCAACAGATCGACCCCTGAGGTTAGGGCAGCATCAAGGCCGTAAACCAGTCTGAAGCAAGGCACATCAGGTATCCTACCACTGCTCCAGAAGAGCCAGATCATGTTGGCCGGGATGTCACCTCGGGACCTCCGAGCTAGATTCACAGGATGATCTCGGAGTACAACCTCTGACTTTGCCATAAGGTCCCGTAAGAAATCGCTGCCAGGCCCCTGAGGAAGAAATTCGTCAATGGGCTTGTCATGGATGTCATGCGGAGGAGTGCAACTGGCCAAAAGCGTATCTTCCGTATCTTGTATCTTGCATATTTGCCTATAGCTTACCCCAGGATAGAAGTGCACTCTATCATTGCCGAGGCTCTCATTTAGAGCAGCAACAAGGGTTTGAGCCTCTTCAGTGTCAATGAAGCCTGAGCTATAGCTTCGCATCTTGCCACCACAAACAGAGACCAGATTGCAGCGAAAGACCACCTCTCCACCATCAACAGGGATACCCATGCTCTTAGCTTCGATGCCGCTCCTCCCGCGGTAATAGATTCCGGGATTATAGCCAAATATCGACATACAGGCGCAACCGCTGCTCGGCTCCATCCCCTCCGGGATAGTACAGGCTAGCCCCAGAAAGCCCTCCTGTGCCAGGGCATCCAAGTTCGGAGTACGCGCTAACTCCAGACAAGTCTTCCCACCACGCTCACGCAACGGCCATCCTGCTGCTCCATCAACTATAAGGATACAGTATTTCATTCGGCTTCGTTTCCAAACAGCAACCTTGTGCTAGTAATTAAATCACTTTATAATAGCGCAGACAAACGGGGCGTAGCGCAGCCTGGTAGCGCGCAGCGTTCGGGACGCTGAAGTCGGAGGTTCAAATCCTCTCGCCCCGACCAGTTATTCACCATTAATAGCCGCCACTCTCTACCCGAAGCACCTATATGGCCTTACTTAGAAGCCAAACAATACGCTGGAATGGGCAACGCCTATGCTATGGATTGGCAGCCAGAGAGAGCATTGATTCCAACCACGTCGTATTTGGTGCAGTCCGGCCCAGCCGGCGGTCTATCGCTCTAAGAGCGGTCCGGCCGATTCCCAAAGTTTACGGCGCGCTTCGTCCCGCGTAGCCATCACCCGCTCGGGGTCAGCGACGCACACATCACAGAGCGCTCGTATGATAGCATCTTCCTTCGGCGGACAGCCCTTCACGTAGCGGCCAAGCTTCGCCCAGTTCTTAGCACATTTGCCTAACATAGCTGTCTTCTTGGCTGGTTCTAGCTCAGCGGGGTTCCCGATAACGACAGTTAGACCTTCCATCTCCCGGCCATAGCCCGCTTGCTTCATATAATTGATGGCGCTCACCAGTTCACTGGTGCACCCGCTACAGGCAGACTCACCCTGAATGATATGGACTTCAGGATATCTGGCCTCGAAGACCTGAAACCCTGTCTTGAATTGCTGTCTATGTTTGTCTAAAGGTTCGCCCACTATTTCAATCTGCCCCAGGTCCACTACAGTCCCCTCCTGTTTAGCCAGATACTGCAAGTGCATGATTTGTTTGGGATCGATGCCCATCAGGGAGGCACCAACAATATCCACAGCGAGTGCATCACGCCCGGCTACTATAAGGCCCATCTTTCGGCTATCCTGTGGGTATTGCCACAGCCCTTCCATCCCTACCGTGGCGTCAATCACCGCGTAGCTGGGACGCACCACTGAGTTAAGGTCCACGATGGCCATATCCAGCCCCAGCCGATGACTCTTACGTTTCTCGGCCCCGGGCATAACCCCCTTCATATTCTTAAGACTAAGGGTAGCGTGGGTCCTAATATGGCTCTTCAGAACGGGGATACTGATGATAACATCACTCTCCAAGGCCGTTCTCGCTATCCTTACCTTGTCCATCACAAGGGGCCTGTGGATGGTGACTTCGTCAAAGCTGTCCCTATTCAAATTACGAAGCTCTATCCCCAATTTGCCGGCGACTTCCGACATCCCTGATGCCTCAAATACTTCCTCGGTGCTGTAGCCGCTAAAATCATATCCAGCAATGGCACCGTCTCCGATTATCACAGACCTGGGCCCTAGCTCCAAGACTATCTTGGCCACAGCTTCGGTAACCCGGACATCCGTCAAAACGCCACTGCCCGAAGGTGCAGGCTTGCACTGATTGGGTTTGATCAAGACCCTGGAGTTACTGTTGATAAGCTCCTCCAGGCCGCCAGCCGAGGCAATTGCCTCACGGACAGCGGCTTCAATATTGCCCTTCTCTACCTTAGTGATTGCCACTCTCTGTGCCATAATTTTCACCTTTCTAGGTCCGCTCTATCTCAGACGCAAAGTAAAACGCAATAGTCAATCATGAAGTCTATCCTCCCCCTCGCTTTTTGTCAAAGAGAGGATACTCAGTGCACTGCTTCGCAGGCGAGTCCTTGAGAGCGTATCAGCTCGCAGGCCCAAGCCACCATCTCAGAACTGGGTATAGCTAAGCCAGCCAGCCGGTATTTCCTGCCCAGCATCTCATATTTGAGTTCACCGTAACGATGGTAAGGGATGACTTCCACCTTTTCAACCCGTCCTTGAGCCCTTATGTACCTAGCCATGGCCAAGATGTCTGCTTCACCATCATTGCAGCCAGGTATCAGCGGGTAACGAGGAACAACGTGGGGATGAACCCGGCATAGCTTCGCTAGATTGTTGAATATCCTCAGGTTGCTTACCCCGGTCAGGCGTTTATGTTGCACCGGGTCGATGTGCTTGATATCGAAGAGGATGTAGTCCAGGTACTGGCTTAGCTCAGAAAGCACCCGCCATGGCGCATATCCCGAAGTTTCCATAGCAGTATTGATGCCTCGTTCCTGACATGCCTTGAGGAGGTCTAGGGCAAAGTCTGGCTGGGAAGTCGGTTCGCCTCCCCCCAAGGTCACGCCCCCGCCCGACCTCCTGAAGAAGGGCATATCCCTCTCAATTTCCACCATAAGCTCCTCCACGGTGACCCATCTCCCCACCAGGCGACGCGCTTGTTCAGGACAAGCCTCGGCACAGGCGCCACACAGGCGGCACAACTCACGCCGATAGATGAACTTGCCCTTGCTATCCCTGGTGAGCGCTCCCGAGGGACAGGCTGCAACACAGGCACCACACCCTTTGCAGCGCCGGGCATCGAACATTATCTCCTGGCGGCGGTAATGGGATTCAGGGTTGGAGCACCACCAGCAACTTAACGGACAACCCTTAAAGAAGATAAGAGTTCGCAGGCCTGGCCCATCGTGCAGTGAGAACCTCTGCACATCGAAAATCAGGCCCTTCCCCATCTAAACGCAGTGCTCCGTGCGCCTGATGATGTCCTCCTGGACCTCCTTATGAAGCTGGGTAAAGTAGGCGCTGTATCCAGCGACGCGTACTAAGAGATCGCTATATTTCTCTGGATGCTGCTGTGCATCCCTGAGCACGGCAGTGTCCACCACGTTGAACTGGATATGCCAGCAGCCGATGTCGCACAAGCCTCGGATAAAGCTAGCCATCTTGCGCAGTCCCTCCGCTGTGCTAACCGCGGTAGGGCTGAGACGCAGGTTAAGCAGCGTCCCATTCCTCAGTCTGGCTAAGTCAAGTTTGGCTACCGACCTCAGGATGGCTGTCGGTCCCTTCTTATCGTTGCCGGGGTAGGGAGAGACATTGTCCGCCAGAGGCTCACCAGCCTTTCTCCCGCTGGGCAGGGCGCCCACCACTTTTCCAAACGGGATGCCAGCGGTGACAGCGATGATCCCCGCCTGGGCCTGCCCACCGAAGATGTTCTTATACTTCATAACCTCTTCGTTGCAGAACTGGACCACCTCATTGCCAATGCCATCGACCCCGTCTTCGTCATTGCCGAATTTGGGGACATGGTGCAAGAACTGGCCCCTCAGCTCCTCCTGTCCTTCGAAGTTATTGGACAGAGCATCAAGGAGCTCCTCCATGGTCACCCGCTTATCCTCAAAGACGAGCTTTCTGATGACCGCCAGAGAGTCGGCGGTATCAGCAATGCCGATCTCATTTACGGCCGGCCCAAAGTTATACTTGGCCCCGCCATGCTGCAAGTCCCTACCAGTCTCGATACAGCCCTCGGTAATAGCCGACAGGAACGGTGAGGATAGAAGCTCACGGTAGGCGTTTTGCGCCAGGGCATTGGCCACGAACATATGGCGAACCAGATGCGCCAGTTGCTGCTTGAAAGCATCCATCACCTCATCGAAGCTGGCAAACTGCCGCGGGTCGCCGGTAGACAGGCCAACCTTCTTCCCCGTGAGGCACCACACCCCATCGTTTAAAGCTAGTTCTAAGGCAGCGGGCATGTTGATAAAGCCGCCGGTAAGAGTTATTCCTTCCTTCTCCTCAACTCGAGGCTCCACACAGCCCATAATGGCAAAGCTTCGGGACTCCGTCAGGGACAAGCCCTTGCAGGCCAGTGAATAGGCAACAAGGTCCTCGTTGTAGAACTTGGGATGGCCAGTGCCTAGCCGCGCCAGTTCACAGGCGCGAAGGAGAAACTGCTCCGGGGTCTCTGCGTGGATTCTAACTGAGATGTCGGGCTGGACCACTCTGAGGTCGATCATGGCGTCAAGGCACAGGTAGGATAGGTCGTTGGTGGCATCCTGGCCATCAGCCGTCCTGCCCCCCAGGTTCAGGTTCTGCCACTGTGGCACTCCAGTATAGAACTTGGAGGTATCGGTACTGACAAAGAGCATAAGCCCGGAGAACTTAAGGAACAAGCACTCCAGGAGCTCCAGGGCTTTCTCCTTCCTCCCTTCCTCTGGCTCCATCTTATAATAAGGGAACATGTACTGGTCGAATCGCCCCGGCGACAGGGAGTGGCCGCTCTCTTCAATCCGCACCGCCAGGTGGGTAAACCAGAAGGACTGGACAGCCTCCCAGAAGTTGCGGGGTGGGTTATAGGGTACCCAAGAGCAGACCTGGCTTATCTTGAGCAGCTCCTCTCGGCGCTGCGCATCTGGCTCTGTCTCAGCCAGGCTACTGGCCAGCGTAGCGTAGCGCTGGGCCAGCTTCACTAGGCCATTCAACGCCAGACTCGCCGATTTCAAGAACAGCAGCCGGGGAATATCCTGTGTGTCAGTCAGGTCCAGTTTCTCCATAGCTTCCCCTATCTCATCCAGAATTCCCCGAACGCCCAACGTGAGCACCTTCCTGTAGTTGATAACTACAGTGCCAATTCCCTTTTGTATCAAGGAGAAATTATCAATGATGCCGGTAGAGCTGGTGGGCCAGACAGAGGGGTCCATATAGATTAGGTTCGCCGTGTCCGCAGGACAGTCCTGGTATAACCATTCACTAATGGTTTTACCCCGCCAGAAGGGCATAATCTCCTGGCGTAGCTCCCGCTTGTCCGCTTCTGAGAGATGCAAGGGATCCCACTCCCGGTCACTGACCTTATCAAGCTCCGCATCGAGCCAGCCAGCCTGAACCTCCGGAAACAACTGCGCCGCTCTAGGCTCCACCGTGGGACTGCCTACAATCAGCTCATCGGGAGCTATGGCGATAGGCAGCTCGGTATACAACTTGTACATAGCCTTGCCGCGCACTGTGACCATCGGTTCGCCCTCGGCCTCCCGGTAGGCCTGAGTGATAAGACGCGCCCTGTTGATATCCACTGATGGGCGGCAGCCAAGCATCCGCTCTCTTAGCCTGACAATCCGATTGTTCATATCTGACATCTCCTTTTGCTTATTCACCACGAACCTTCCTGTAGGTAATGTTACATCACTTCTTCCCAAGGCTTCAAGGAACTGAGCCAGCTCATTGGCAGCTCCGAGCCAGGCCGACAGCCGAGGCCACCAGTACAATCACCAGGATGCCCCAGGGCGAAATGGAAACCTTCCTGCCTTCTTTGGCAAGCCGCCGCTCCACTGCCCTCCTTTTCCTGCGGCTGCCGCTCACAGTGGACTACTCATCCTTGTGGGACTGGAAATAGTCAGCCACGGACTTGCCAAATTCCTCCGCCGCCTTTCCCGCCTCCTTAAGCTTGTCCTTTACCTCGGGGTCTTTGAATCGTTTGCCCAGCGCCTTCGCTGATTCCGCTGCGGCGTCGCCAAATTCCCTGGCCTTTCCCTTCAGCTCGGGATCATCGAATATCTCGCTGATAGCAGACCCAAACGCAGTAAGCATGTCCCCGAAGCTCTCACCTGTGCTCTTCTTTTCTTCTGACATGACCCTCCTGCCTTTCTCTGATTGCTCTACAGCACTTATGATTATACATCATCGGCCGCAGCCCACTCCAAGCCTCCTGACCAGCCCCGTCCTGAGTAATCAGCGGCCGCCATGGAACAGACGGTGGACTTTGGGCAAGAAGATGGGCAATAATAGGCAGAGAAGGAGGAGCGATGTCAGAATTATTCCGAAGTACATCAATTAACGGCGTAACCTTTGAAAACAGATTTGTCCGCTCTGCCACGTTTGAAGGAATGGCCAACCTCGATGGTTCCTGTACACCTCGGTTGACAGACCTAATGGTGGAACTTGCCAGAGGTAGCGTGGGCTTAATTATTAGCAGCCATGCCTATGTTAACCAGCAAGGCCAAGCCGGACCAAGACAACTGGGAGTCTACCGGGATGAACTCATACCAGGCCTTGCCCAAATGACCGAAGCCGTGCATAAAGAAGGCGGGAAAATCGTCATACAGCTTGCTCATGCCGGCTGTAATGCCTCAGTTGCCCTCACCAGAAAGCAAGCTTTGGGGCCCTCTGCCATGGAGACAAGCAGAGCTGGCCTATGCCGCGAAATGACTAAGGAGGAGATTTTGCAGGCCATCGAGGACTTTAGGAAAGCCGCGGTCAGAGCCGAAAAGTCTGGTTTCGATGGGGTACAACTTCACGCTGCCCACGGGTATCTTCTCAGCCAGTTTCTTTCCCCATTTTACAACCACAGAACGGACGAATACGGGGGAAGTATAGAAAACCGCGCACGGATTGTTGTAGCTGTTCTTCGAGAGGTGAAGGCCGCGGTAGGAGGAAGACTCGCTGTCCTGATCAAAATGAACTCGGATGACTATCTTGAAGGAGGCTTTACCAGGACAGAAATGGTCCAGGTAGCCGCCATGCTGGAAAAAGAGGGCATTGATGCCATAGAGTTGAGTGGTGGCACCCACCTTAGTCCCAAAGAATATTCCTTTTCCAGAACGACTGGGGTTGTGTCTGAAGATAAGGAAGTCTACTACCGCGAAGCAGCAGAATTGTATAAGGACAGTATCAGCGTACCCTTGGTGCTTGTGGGAGGAATCCGCTCTTACACAGTTGCTGAACAACTAGTGGACGACGGCCTGGCAGACTTTGTTTCTTTATGCCGTCCACTGATTCGGGAACCCCATCTAGTTCGCCGATGGCAGTCCGGCGATACCAGCAGAGCAAAGTGTATCTCCTGCAATCAGTGTTTCAAGCCGGCCCG
>CAZJGF010000061.1:0-9375 GCA_964545665.1 uncultured Dehalococcoidales bacterium | reverse complement strand
GGCCGGCTCTCTGCCAATCCCGTTCCTCTAGAGCTAAAGCACCGGCCAGAGCCAGGGATGTAGCCAGTGCTGATAACACGGCAATTAAGGCAGGGTGAGATTGCTTCGCTTCCCCTTCGTTGCGCTCAGGGCCTTGGGTCAACACAGTGGACGTGCCCGCTGTTACCGTTTCATGCCAGCGGGCATTAAGTCCGTCTATATCAAAGCCATAGACCTGGGTTAGAGCTTCATCATAGGTGTTGCCTTGCCTGAGCAGGGTTAACAGATTGAGCATTTTGCCCTGGCCATAATTGTCCAGGAGATATTCCACCAGGCTATAGCTCTGGGCATAGGAGAGGTGAGCTTTTTCTGACTCGGCGGAGAAGGGGCTGCATAAACTGCGCACTGAAATGAGGTTATCCTCAGAGACAGCCTGCTGCAGATAAGCTTCAAAACTAGTGGCAAGCTCGCCCTCGTTATACATAGCCAGGCCCTCATCGAGCCAGGTGGGCAGCTCACCGTATGGGCTGAAGGTTGCCTGGTGAACAACCAGGTGTGTCAACTCGTGGACTAGCGCTCTCTTACCCCAATCGAGTTGGCCTGGCGAAATGCCAATAGCGATTATGCCAAACTCAGTAAAAGCGGCGCCTCCTGTCCATTCCTGAGGGAAGATCATTGCTCCTTGCAAATCGCTGGCCGAGGCATAGACATATATCTTGATGGGCTTCTCGGGATATGTGCCAATATCCTGGATTAACCTGCCAAGTCCTTGCTCACAGGCGTATATTAGCTCCCTGGCGAAGGAGTCATCGCCCTCATACCAGAACAGGGTGAGGTCGCTGCCCTTATCCTCAAAGATGGCTGATTCTTCAGGGAAGCCAGCAGCGGCCAAGCTTTGCCACTGGTAGCGGACGTCTTCAAAGCAGACCGCGGCTGGAGGGCTCTCCAGGTTGTTTCCAGCGGCATCCTTAATCGTCCACCAGTAGGTTATGGCTGCCCCAGGAGGCAAACTCGATTTCCTCATATCCCATATCCAGCTGGTTTTTATCTTTGTTGCCGGGGCGAAATTGGCCCAACCTTCGCTGGTGACTGACACACAGTTCATCTTGTCCACCTGGTAATGCAGGCGGGCGTCAACAATATCGGCGGAGCTCTCAGCTTCAAGATTGAAAACGAGAGCAACAGGGAAATTTATGTCTACACTGGTATCCAGAACTGAGACGTCATTGTCAGCGGTGGCAATGGAGGGAATCAGCAGCAAGAGGGGCGCTAGGGTTGCTAACAGGATGCGCTTAATCATTTCCCTTGGCCTACTTTGGAACGAAGATAGGCAGTGATGAACTCATCCAGATGGCCGTCCAACACAGTTTCAGCATTGCCTGTTTCGTAGCCAGTCCGATGGTCTTTCACCATTTTGTAGGGATGCAGGACGTAGCTTCTGATTTGGTTGCCCCAGCCAGCATCAACGCGCTCACCTTTGAGCTTCGCCTTCTCTTTCTCTTCCTTCACGCGCTCCAGTTTAAGAAGGCGGGCATAGAGAATTCTCAAAGCGGTTTCTTTGTTCTGGTGCTGAGACCTCTGGCTCTCGCAGACAGCCATTAGTCCGGTAGGCAAGTGAGTAATCCTGACGGCGCTGCTGGTCTTTTGCATATGTTGTCCGCCGGGGCCGCTGGACCTGAAGGTGTCTATCTTCAGGTCCTCTGGACTTATGGTGATATCAAGTTCCTGCTCAGCTTCAGGCAACACTTCTACTAAGGCAAAGGAGGTGTGTCGGGCATGGTCAGCATCAAAGGGGGAAAGCCGCACCAACCGGTGGACTCCATGCTCTCCTTTGAGATAGCCGTAGGCATGGTCTCCTTTAACCCCGACAATAGCGCTCTTGATGCCAACTTCCTCACCGGGAGAAGTATCCAATACGTCAGCTCGATAACTATGCTGCTCTGCCCATCTCAGGTACATCCTGAGCAACATATTGGCCCAATCTTGCGACTCTGTGCCACCGGCACCAGCATGAAGGGCAAGCATGGCATTTCTGTCATCGTAATCGCCACTGAGCATCAGACGGTTTTCCATCTGCTCAAAGAGGGAGCTTAGCTTGTTTAACTCCCGCTCTGTCTCCTGTTCGAGGGAATAGTCGTTTTCCTTAATAGCCAGAGCAGTCATATCGTTAAGTTCGTTGACTTCCCTTTCCAACTCCCGCCAGGTATGAACTAGATTCTTAGTGTCCCCGAGCTGGCGCATAATGGCCTGGGCTTTGGCCGGGTCATGCCAGAAATCGGGGTTAGCTGACTCTGCCTCTATCCTGGCGATCTCCGCTTCTTTGCCGGAGATGTCAAAGATGCACCATTGTGTCTGAAATTCGGCGGTGCAAGATCTCTAGACTCTCTTTTTGCTCCTGCATCTGATACTCCTCACAATGTTTTAGTAGGAATTTCTCCTGATAACTTGGCTTGAAAGCTAATCTGCCGCATTAAGTCCTTGCCAACTTTGCTTGATACGTCAGGCTCGGGGGAATTAGCTCGGAAATTTTTCCTTCGGCAACGCCAATTACCGTATCTGCAGCGCCATAGTAGACGAGTATCTCATCGTTCTCTTCCAGGATAGCTTTGTCCTCCTTAGGTACTGCGCCACAGGTGAAGACAACGTTAGGCACCCAGCTTTTACCCTTTTCGCCCAGTTCATATATTTCCTCGGGCTTAAGAACGGGGTTTGGGGACCGGTAAAGCAGTCTGGAAGGATCGGTCAAATCCAGAACGATTATGCCTAAGGCATAAACATGGGCGAAATCAACCCCGTGGTAAATGAGCAGCCAGCCGTATTTGGTCTTTATCGGAGGTGCGCCGCCGCCAATTTTCGATGCATCCCACATCATTCCTGACCTTGGGCCCATAAGAATATTGTGCGTGTCACTTGACCAGGGTACATTTATGTCATTGGCCAGGGAAACCCATATACTTGGCGAGGTACGATGATACATTACATACTGCCCGTTGAAGGTCTCCGGAAACAGAAAGGCATCTTTGTTAGGACAGCTAGGGAAAACAAGTCCATGCCTTTTCCAGGCATCAAAGCGGCGGCTGAGGAAATCTGCAACACTGATCGAAGCCAGGCTGATTTGGGCTTCCACACCATAAGCGGTATAGAGCATGTAAAGCCGATTGCCAATCACGGTTAGCCTTGGGTCTTCGCAGCCGCGTTGTTCTTTTTCTGTTGCTGGTTCGAATATCGGATGTGCCAGTCTTTCTTCGACTCGAAATCCATCAGAGCTTACAGCGAGGCCTAGGCGGGATACCATATCTTCTCCCACTGCTCTATAGACGATATGAACCTTGTGGTTCAACCTAACGATGCCGGGGTTAAGAACACACTTTGATTCCCAGGGGTGCTCCTTGTTTGGAGTTAATATAGGGTTCCCCGCGAATCTAGTCAGTTTTCCTGCCTCAGGCTGTGATGGGGTTAGCAGCTGGGGCAGCAGTATCTCCGGTTCTTTTTCTCCGAAAAGGATTGAGGATAAGTCCTCTGATTCATTGCCTTCACCCATAAGCTCAATAACTCTCTCATCCATTTCCTCTTCAGTTCCCCCCGAAGCTTTAAAGTACTCCGTGAGGAATTCCCTGGAAGCCCAGTCTCTTTCTACATGGAGAGAAAGAGGGGTGGGTACTCCTTTGCCGCCTTTGAAGCTGTAGCTGGCCCAGGTCCAGGCGGAGCAGGGTATGAACTTCCCATCAGGGAGAGTCAAAGCAAGGTGGTAGGAATCGGCTAGCATTTCTAAAGACTGAGACAGCTTGACATAATATAGACTGCCCCCCGGGGACGATTCCAGATTCTGTGCCATTTTTTTAACCCGTCTGACTAGCTCCCGATGAAGTCCGTTTTCAAAAATGTTATGGGCAGCAAAAGGCTCTCTGCCCCAGTGGCCTTCAATGGAATTGACTACTCTGTCTCCAAAGTCTTTTCGTTCCTCGGCAAATGTCCTCCAGGCTTCTCCGAAGCTCTCCGCTTCTACAATGTTGAGCGCAACCATGGTAAGGTAGCGCAGCTTGGGGAAAGCCCCTCCTCTTCCTTTAGGGATGTTCGTTACTACCACCCTCCCGGTCAGTTTTGATAAGGCTGATGCTTCCCTCATCTCCAGGATAGAGGGGAAGTCGGTGTGACTTATCACTAGTGGCTCTATGGGTGCATAGTCGAAATGCTCGGGGTGGGCGTTTTCCCTCAACCACTCATGGATTCTCTGCATGTATTCCCTTTCCTCAGACCAGCTGGCCTGAGCTAAGATATCCTTGGGGGTAGAGTTGTTTAGTATCTCGCTTATGTCTCCCTTACCCAGTTTGGTGATCAAAGTGGCTGGAGGATAGCGTCTGAGAAGCCACAAGATCACATCTGATTTTAGGGAGAAAGCCTTATGGTGGGGGAAATTACGGAAGGCAGATTCGGCCACTTCCTCTGCCCCTTCCTTAGTTGCCACATCTCCTGGCAGCAGGGTCTTGTCGAGTTGAGACTCTAGCTCCGTCATAAATCTCTCTACAGCTCGGCCGCTCTCGTTGGAGTTAGCTTTAGCTGCGATCTTTAATTTCTTGCGCATAAATTGTTCAAATTCGCTTCTATACCTAGCAAGTATTCTTCTGTAAATAGTCTCAGCCCAGGCGCCATTGACCTCTTGCGGCAAAAGCAGCGGCACGCCAGGAATGAATTCCCAGTAGGTTACTTGGGGTAGGGTAGGTCGCGATAACGCCTCTTGTTTTTCCCATCTCTCTAGGAACTGTGCTTTGTGTTTGGCAAATTCCTCAGTCTGGTCTTCAATCAGCTTCTCTGCTTGCGAGGCCAAAATCTCATCTGCTAAAGGCGGAGCAATCCCAGTCAATTTGCTCTTGAGGGCGTTTACCTCCCTCACGAAGCCTGCCAATCTGCCTTGATAAAGTGGCACAATGGAGTTCAGCAGATCTTCATCGGCGATTTCTTTGCCAAAGGCGAAGGCGAGGAGGAAATGGTAAATTATTTCGACCCAAAGGCTTGATGTGAAGTCAAA
Organism: uncultured Dehalococcoidales bacterium; assembly: GCA_964545665.1. GTDB lineage: Bacteria > Chloroflexota > Dehalococcoidia > GIF9 > AB-539-J10 > CAZJGF01. The sequence goes on along the minus strand of CAZJGF010000061.1, from coordinate 4,370 downwards.
CTCCTCAGGCTTCTTCTTGGCCAATGTCTCCAGTTCCCTGTAGGCGCTTTCTGGCAGAACCCTCTCGTAAACGGTATGGCAGAATTTATTGAAGCCCCGTTCGTACCTTTCCCATGGTTCTGCCTGGTTTAAAACTATCTCCTCAGGTTGCTGGTTCTTCTTGGAGCCAAAAACTGCCGGGATATAAGCGATGTTGCCTATCTCCTTCCAGAAATTCGTGTCTTTCATAATTCTGTTGAAAAGCACTTCGGCGGTTTCCCTGAAGATGATTTCTCGTTTTCCTGGAGAGGGTCTACGGATCTCTACACCTAAGTCTACCTGGCATATCTTGACCCTGTTTGTAATAGCACATGTGGTGATCAAGATGTCTACCCCGTGCCCTTCTGCATGGGAAAAGTCAGGCTTGCGAGCTTCTTTAAGGCACATTCCGATCAGTTTACTAGACAGCCCGAATTCACCTTTCTTGGGCTCACAGATTTTGACTCCGTAAATGGAGGAAATAAGTGGATAGGCCAGCATAGTGGTTATGGTGGCGTCGAACGGATGGCGGTTAAATCTGGGAATTACAAAGTCCATTCCTGCTTCCTTAATGGGCCTAAGTAGAAGTTGCACCCATTCTGGAGATAGACCTAAGGTGCCATCTTTTGCTGCCTTGCTCAGCATGTCTGCTTCGAACAGGGCCAGATCAGCGCCCAGCGTGGCCGCCAATTCCATAATAGCTTTCAAGGCCCATCCTTTACCGGATATCCTTTTATCCAGCAAAAAGGCAATCTTACTTACCTTGTCTTCTCCTATAGAGGCTTCATTTACCACCTCCAGGGCTTTCTGCCCCGCTTGGTCACCGGCACAGAGGATTACGCAACTCTTTTGGGGGTAAAATTGTCTGAGCCCTTCCTGTATGGAGGCGAAAACATGCCCTATGGTGGCTGCTTCATTATAAAAAGGGATGCCAACCACAATATCGGCTTCTCCTATCTCTTTGGCTCTATTTAGAGGAGCCTGCATAACTTCCCGGTAAACTCTCTTCTTTTCTGTGGAACGTTCTTGACTCAACGTCTTCTTCATACCGCTATTCTAAACTAAACTGCGTCTCCCCTTCCACTTTTGGCATTGCTTGAGTTCTTGTGCTATTATGAAAACTGATATCAATCTTGCAGCCAAGGATCTGTTATCAGCTTAATCTGGTGCCTTGCTTTCTCCGCTGGCCTGATTAGTTTTGCCTAGGCGGAAGTTGACCAGGAGGTAGATGATGAATATTGGGTTCATAACTACTTTTGGCGTCAAATGTGGCATTGCTACATACACTGATCATTTAGCACAGCAACTGGGCAGGGAACACGAGGTCGTAATCTTTGCTGAGGATTACCTGGATAACAAGCAGCCAGATTTTAGCTCGAATTTGAAGGTAATGAGGTGCTTTGATCGAAATCACTCTTCGCCCAGATTGTTGGAGGCGCTGCGAGCCAACCCCTGCGACATAGTCCATGTCCAGCATGAATATGGCATATTTGGCAAGCTGAAGAATGATCTGGAACAGGTGGCGGCTGAATGTAAAGGTCGGACAGTTATGACTCTTCATACTGCAAGGCCTTGGAGGGGCAAATTCCATTTGCAGGATTGTGCTGATTGCTTCATCGTTCATAATACATTTGGGGAACAGTATTTGCTGGGACAGGGAATCGAGGCGAGTAAGATAAAGGTCATAACTCATGGCACGCTGATTCTGCCCCGGATTTCCCAGAGAGAAGCGAGAACCAGGCTTCGTCTCCCGCTGGACGGCAAGATCGTCCAGACTCACTCTTTCTTTGAGAGACGAAAACATATAGACAAGGTGATAGAAGCTGTGGCTAAACTGAAGGGCAAGTTAGCTCTGACCTATATTCACATAGGTGGCACTCATCCCCATCTCCGGGGCAAGTTGGAACGCTCATATCTGGGTGAATGTGTCCGACTAAGCAGAGAGATGGGCATCGCCTCTGAGGTAGTCATAATAGAAAGATTCGTTAGTGAAGAAGAAATGGGCTATTATCTGGCTGCGGCCGATGTAATAGTGGTTATGGAGAAAAGTACCTATCCGGAGGTTCATGCTTCCGGTGTATTACACACCGTGTCTCCCGGGAAACCAGTAATAGCCTCCGACATACCTGATTTTGCTGAGTTTCCTGATGATGCTCTTTACAGGATAGATAATGATGCAGAGTCGCTAGCACAGGCACTCAGGGAGCTGCTGTCTGATTCGGGCTTGACATCGAGGCTATCTGAGAATCTGCTGAGGTATGCTCAAGCCACTTCCTGGGAGAATATCGCCAGGATACATACTGAAGTGTATGGCAGAGCTATGAGCTCTCGTAAATTAGTTGATCCATCCGAGCCTGCTGCAATGTAGTGTTGTAGTGGTAGGGTTGCATTGAGATTCAGAACATCCTCGATTGTACGGGACTCTTATCTATGAGCACGCCGTTATCAAAGCTTGGAGAGGCGGAGCTGCATTTCAAGCGGTTATCCAGTTTGCCCCCGGCAGCGAGATGGGCCAACCGGGTAGGCTCGGGGAGACGGTAGCCACGACAACTTTTCATCACCCAATGCAAAGCCAGAGCAAGGTCAATCTTGTGGCCTATGGAAATATATATGGGTTTCACCCTCATTTTAGTTCTTAACGCTGCTCCGATGACTTCATCATTATCAACCAAGTCAGCATGAGAGCCAATCTCTTCTCCCACCGGCTCATGTCTGCCACAAAGTATAGATTTGGCACAGCCTATAGTGGGCAAGTCGAGAAAAAGTCCAAGATGGGAGGCAAGCCCTAGCCTCCTGGGGTGGGCAATTCCTTGGCCATCAACTAGAACAAGATCAGGCGTGTTACTTAGCTTCTGGCAAGCAGCTAGAATCAAGGGGCATTCCCGAAAGGATAACAATCCCGGGATATAAGGGAAGGTAACCTTATCTTCAGCTATCTTTACCTCAACTATGTCAAGCTCAGGATAGCTGAGGACCACTACTGCCCCGCGAGCTATGTCCTGGGGGTTAGGACGAGATATATCAACACCAGCTATGAGGTGGGGATTGATATCATTGTTACTGGTCACGATTCTCTCTGCCAGGCTCAACTGTATTTGCCTGGCTTGAGTGAAGTCAACCTGCCATTGGTGTAGCCTATTTAACCTCATCCTGCTAATTATAAAGCATTGCGTCGCTGCATTAAACTTAGGGGGCTCGCCGGCATGATAGACTCCGCTGCGGCAACAATTCCGTTGGGGGCGCTTTAACGCAGAAGACGAATGACAGAAGTCCCTGAGCTGCACATTGGGCTCCGGGTTACGTCACAATAGTCTCATTGATTCTAGCGCCTGTTTGACTCGTTTGGTAGTTTCTGGCGACACTGGTTGGAAAGGCAGCCTGGGATAACCGGAGTCAATTCCACGCAATTTGAGAATGGCATGGCAGGTGGGCACAGTGGGCCCATATTTGGTGATTTGTCTTACCCTGAGAACGTCTTGTTGGGTCTGCATCAGTTTTTCCCTATCCCCCTCCAAGTATTCTCTATACAGCTTTTCCATAAGGTCGGGATAGACATTCCCTAATCCGCTGACTGCTGCTTTTGCCCCGGCATCGAAGGCGGCTACAAGCACAGCTTCAGTGCCAATAATTAGGTTCAACTCGGGGAAGCCTTTCAACCCTATCCGTGAATGGTAGTAGTTCACTATATCGAAGGTGCTATCCTTCACTCCTGCCAGCCCTTCCTTGGCAAGGCGAACCAGAAGATTGACCGAAACAGAATTGCCCGAAGTTTTGGGGTTATTATAGAGAAACACAGGGATATTCACCGCGTTTATCAGCTGTTGGAAATGAACAAAGATGGCATCCTCATCATAGCTGTTATAGTAGGGCGTAATGGCTCCCACTGCTCGGGCTCCGATTGCTTCCGCATGTCTGGCCAGTTCAATGGTATTCTTGGTATCAGCAGTTCCCACGTGAACAATGACCGGAACCCTGTTTTTGACCTGGTCTACGATGATTTCAGCCACCTTCTTGCGCTCCTCCGGTGACATCATTGGCCCACTACCATAGGTCCCACAGGGGTATAGCCCTTGAACATGAGGGACGATGAAATCAACTATTTCCCTTGTGCCCTTCTCGTAGATCTCGCCTTCCTTGGTGAACGCAGTCATCATCGGCGGGATAATACCTTTAAAATCTGTCGCCTTCATGTTTGCCTCTCCTCCTTTTGGTGATTGCTGCTCAACGAATAATATCCGCTTTCCCTGCCAGGAATGCCTTTAACTCTTCGGGACTGGGCAAAGTCTGATATGGGCCTTCACCCATAAGGCAGAAGGCGCCTATGGCATTACCCCAGCGAACACACTCTTCCA
>CAZJGF010000060.1:0-9398 GCA_964545665.1 uncultured Dehalococcoidales bacterium | reverse complement strand
ATGTATTTGCCAACTCTTGTTTAGTAAGAATAAAATAGCTGGAATGAGGCCGAGGTACTATTTTGACGCAGAGAAATTAACTGGGACTTATGAACTGGGTCCTATAAGACCTCCTAGCGAGGCGTATTCTTTGCTGATAAGGGCTACCAGGAATTGCCCCTGGAACAAATGCCTCTTCTGTCACCTGTATAAGGGATGCAAATTTGAACTGAGACCAGTGGATGAAATCCTCAGAGATATCGAGGCAGCTAAGGCTATTAGCGAGGGGATAAAGGAGATAGCTTGGAAGCTGGGCTACGGCAACGGAGTTGGGCAGGTGGCGGCAATGCTTTGTAACCAGCCTCAACACAATCAATGTGTACGTAATGTCGCACTATGGCTTTGGGGTGGAGGTGAGTCGGCGTTCCTCCAAGATTCCAATTCCCTCATTATGAGGACTCCACAATTGATTCAGGTGATCACCTATCTCAAAGCTGTCTTCCCTGGCTTAAGCAGAATAACCTCTTATTCCCGTTCTCATACCTCAGCGAGGAAATCACTAGAGGAGCTAAAGGAGCTTAAAGATGCTGGGCTTGACAGAATTCACACTGGATTGGAAACAGGTTATGATTCTCTGCTGAATTACATGCAAAAAGGAGTTACCTTCGAGCAGCAGGTCAGCGGGGGGAGAAAGGTGGAAGAGGCTGGCATCTCTTTATGTGAGTATGTGATACCTGGATTAGGCGGGAGGAGAATGTCGCAACAGCATGCCAGAGAGACAGCTAGGGTGCTAAACGAAATCAATCCTGACTACATCAGGCTGCGTAGCCTCCATGTCTCGCCGAGCATGCCTTTATGGCTTAAACTGCAAGACGGAGATTTTGAGCTACAAACAGAGGACGAAGTGGTGGAGGAAATAGGAACTTTTATTGACAATTTGCAGGTTACTAGCCACCTCAAAAGTGACCATATAGTCAACTTGCTGGCGGAAGTAGAAGGAAGAATGCCCGAGGATAAACAAAGGTGTTTGGATGTCATAAATGAGTATCTGACCTTGGCAGATGAGGAAAAACTCAACTTCAGACTAGGCAGGCGGATGGGCTACTATGAGAGTCTAGCTGACTTGGCCGATGGCTATAAGCGTCACGAAGTTGATGAGGTCATAAGGCGCATCAAAATGGAGGGTGAGAGCGTAGATAAGATAATATTCAAGCTAAAGGACAGCTTCATCTAAACGAGCTACGGCAAAAGGATTTATAAAGCTGAATCGTTTCAAGCATGGCAAGGCGATAAAGCAGAGCAGTAAACGAAGAGCTAATTTGCAAAGCAATAGGAGGGTAAGGAGGCAAAAGGGACAAGAAGGAGGCCCGCCCCTGCACCCCTGTTATCTAGCGAGGGACGGGAGGGATTGTGGCTAAGGTAGATGAACTCTGCTTTGGCTCCATTATTATCGATGGCGAGAAATACTTTGAGGATGTGGTCATACTGAGTGATGGGGCAGTAAAGAAAAGGGGGCACAATTTCTTAGTGTTGGGTAGTCACAACATCAGGAAAGAAGAGGTCGAAGAATTAGCCCAGGGCGAGCCCGAAAGCATAATCATCGGCACCGGCATCTATGGCATAGCTGGTCTAGCCACTGATGCAGAGAACTGGGCTAAGGAAAAGAATGTAAACCTGATAGTCCAACCATCCCATGACGCTGTGGCCAAGCTAGATGAGCTTAGCAGACAAGGCAGAAGTGTGGCTGCCCTTATTCATATAACCTGTTAACAAGAAGCTAAAGCTCTTTGACCATGTAAGCGCCTTCCAGGTGATAGCCGAACAAGCGGTAGTAGTCCCGAGCGCCAACACCACTCAAGATGCTCAACTTACTAGCCTGGAATTCCTCGCTGGCAATTCCTTCTGCCTGTTGAAGCAATTCCGCCCCTAGACCGTGGTGCTGTGGAGCTTGATCCCGTTTTTCTCCTAAAGGAACCTCGGAACCAAAAACGTGTAGTTCTCTGATGAGAGCTGAGCCAGAATTAGAGGCCGCTGGGGAACCACAATTGCTCCTTAGTCTCAAAAGGCCAAATAAAGTCTCGTTAGCGTCCTCGTAGCAAAGGAAAATCTCCTTGCCTTCAGAAGCCTGATAATCCAATCTGGTCAGCTTGGGCTCGCCAATCGTCCACCCGTCCCTCAAGCGATGCCCATATTCTCGACAACGAACACATCTACAATGAACGCCCAATTCATTCATCCTTTTTCTGATGCTTCCTCTTAAAGCCAGGTCCTTGCAGCCAGCGATGATGAATTTGCTGGGAATATCCCGCATCAACCTGGGAACCCTGACATATTTAGGAATTAGAATTTTAATATCCACAAGCAAACCTATCATTTCGTCATCGTCATAGGGCTGGTAGCGATTATCTCGGTACCATTTCTCCAGCTCGCTCCCCATTACCACCAAGGTAGGGTAAAGCTTGAGGCCATCGGGGCGAAACTGTGCATCGTTAAACAATTTCCTTGACAGGAACAGGTCGCGCTCAGGTGTTGACCCAGGTAACCCAGGCATCCAGTGATGGTAAACTTTGAAGCCGTAATCTCGCAGAAGCCTCGTAGCTGAGATTATCTCAGCTACCCCATGTCCTCTCCTTGTCAAGCGGTGGATGTCATCATCCAAAGTCTGCACACCAAGCTCCACTCTGGTGGTGCCAAAATCAAGCATGCGCTTTATTTCTTTCTCTCCACACCAGTCGGGTCTGGTTTCAATACATAACCCCACGCAGCGGTGCTCAGCAGATTCATTCAAATTCTTGGCTTCCTCTAAGTTGGCAGAGGGAACCTCATTGAGGCCATCGTAGCAGTCCTTGACAAACTGATACTGGTACTCTTCAGGGTAAGCTAGAAAGGTGCCTCCCATGATGATGAGTTCCACCTTATCTGAAGCATGCCCCATGTCCGCTAATGTCTTAAGCCTCAATTGTACCTGTTTTCTAGGGTCGAAGTTGCACTTAATGGCGCGAAGGACTGCCGGGGACTCCACAGTGTAGCTCTTTGGCGCCCCAGGAGAGCCGGGACAATAGACACATTTGCCGGGGCAAGGAAACGGCTTGGCCATAACTGCCACTGGGGTTACTCCCGAAATAGTTCGGGTCATCTTTTTCATGTTATGCTACAGTTTAGCAGGGCCTATCTTATGACTACAAATACGGAAGTATTCGACCAAATAGCTGAAAGCTGGTATCGGGTAAGACACTGGCCCTTATTAAGGAAAGAGCTTGAGGAGCTAGCTCAGAAGTGGCAAGGCGGTCGGCTGCTTAATATTGGCTGTGGCCATGGTGCTGACTTCTTGCCATTTAGACAACGATTTGAACTCTGGGGCATAGACTTCTCTCTACAAATGCTGAAGCAAGCTCGGAGATATTCAACCAAGTTCAGCTTTCGTGTCAACCTAGTGACCGCTGATATGCTCACCCTGCCTTTCAGTGATAACAGCTTCGACTGGGTAATCGCGGTGGCTGTTTACCACCACATTAGGGGCAAGAACGATAGGGAAAGGGGATTGAGGGAGTTGGAACGAATATTGAAGCCTGGCGGCGAGGCTTTCGTGACTGTGTGGAATAAGGGACAACCAAGATTCTGGCTGAAATCCAAAGAGCAAGAGATACCCTGGAGGCTAAGAGGCGAAACAGTTCATCGCTATTATCACCTTTTCTCCTACAAAGAGATAAAAAAGCTCTTCACAAAAGTTGGCTTGGAAATCCTTAGCATGGCGCCGGAGAAATCCTACCACCTGCCCATAAAGGACTTCTCCCGCAACATATGCGCTTTGGTGAGGAAGGAGCCTCCATATTGCTGACTTCCTAGGAATGAGGTTTTAGCCTCGAGTTGCGGCTCTGGAGGCCTACAACTGCGAGGTTGGCTGCTCATCAGGCGGGACGAGGCCTACCTTTGCTTTGTTGAAAGGGCCAGCCTCGATCAAGCCAAGAAAAACTCCTAGCAGTTCAGGGTCAAACTGCGTACCCGCACCATGCCTAAGCCTTTGCAGCACCTTATCCTCGCAGAGGGCGTCACGATAGGGCCGAGCGGAAGTCATGGCAGCAAAGGCATCGGCTACTGCCAGAATGCGAGCACCCAAAGGAATGGCCTTGCCTTTAAGCCCCTCAGGGTACCCTGTGCCATCCCACCTCTCGTGGTGGTATAGAATGACACCGACGCAGGGAGCCAAGTCAGGTATGTTTCCAACGATAGTAGCTCCCAGCCTGGGATGCAATTTCATTGCTTCCCATTCCTCAGTAGTGAGCTTACCCTTTTTGTTTAGTATCCTGTCGGGAACCCCAATCTTGCCAATATCATGAAGTAAGGCGGCAGTGCTTATTCTTGCTACCTCTTCAGGCGGCAGGCCAATTGCCTCAGCTAAAGCCACAGAATGGGCGTTGACTTTCCGGGAATGGCCGTAAGTATAGTGGTCTTTGGCGTCCACTGCTGCAGCCAGGGCGTAAACGGCACTTAAGGTTCCAGCTCTGGTGTTAGTTTCTATCTCAGTTTCCGGCTCAGAAAACATTTTCGAGGAAAGATAAGTTCGATTGCCACCGGTGCTCTTGGCATAGTAAAGGGCAGTATCAGCGGTGTTAACCAACTCACCTGGCAACACTCCGTCCGAAGGATAGCTAGCCAGACCGATGCTGCAAGTCACTGCCAGATGTCTGTCGTCCATTTCGGCAGCAACGCACTCCCGGACTCGTTCGGCTACCGTGTGAGCATTCTCAGCCTCTGTCTGAGGCAAAATGGCAGCAAATTCGTCGCCGCCGTAGCGAAAAGCCTGATCGCCATTCCTGATAGCCCCACTGATGATTTCTCCTATTTGATTCAGGAGCCTGTCGCCAGATGGGTGTCCATACATATCGTTGTAGGCCTTAAAGGAATCAAGGTCAAGCATAAGCAGGGAGAATGCGTCACCATGCCGGGAATGGCGGGCAATCTCCTCTTTAAGCCTCTCCTCAAAGTGCCGACGGTTAAATAGCCCGGTGAGCTCATCAATGCGACTTCTCTGCTCAGCCCTGGCATAAAGCTGGGAATTCTCAATGGGAGTAGCAATCTGCAAAGCCAGGTGCTCCAAAAGACGTATTTGCTCCGGTCTATAGGCATCCGGATGGCAGCTGGCGATAATTAAACTGCCAATAACCTCATCCCTCACCACCAGCGGCAGATGAAGCAGGGAGCGAATTCCTTCGTGAATATAATGCCCTGCAGTCCAAAATCTGCTATGTTCTTGTAGATTGGCTTCATATGAACTTTTCCTGTGCTCAGCTACCCATTCAGTAGCTGACCCTTTCAGTGGTATCTTTTCTCCCACCCGGCGCACTGATCTTACTTGGCTAGATAAAGCCAAAACATGAAGCTGGGCTTCTTCAATCAAAGCAATTGAGGCATAATCGAGGTCAACCACTTTCTTTAACTCTTGAGCAAAACCTTCAAATATATCCTGGATGTTTACGGTTGAGGTTATGATCCCGGTCAAACGGTTGATAAGGGCCAACTCTTGGTCCTGCTCCTGTAATCGCTCATAGGAATGTTCTTTTTCCATGCCCGCTGCCACATGGCTCATAGCGGACTCTATTAAATCAATATCCTCAATGGTATGAAGCTTGCCATATCGTTTACTACCAATCGTCAAAATAGCCACAAGCTCACCCCTATTTATTACCGGAGCGAGCATTTCTGTTTTTGTCGATTGGAGGTCTTCTCTTTCGTCCTGCGACAAACCTTGAAATTCAGGAAGGATGCTTATATTCCTTGCGGATAGCACCTTGGCTTCACGCTTCAGCCAGGTCACTACAGGGCTATCATGACTCAATTTCAGCTTCGCCATAGGGTTGTTTTCCAGGGACGGGTGGGCGAATCTGCCAACAAAATCTCCGTCCTCAGCTTGTGGCAAGAGCAAACTGGCGCTCTGACAGTCAATAGACTCGGAAAGCAGAGAGACGAGTTGGTTGCCAAACTGGTCCAAAGTGGGAACATCGTATGTTCTGGTCATAAAGTCAAACAACTTGCGCCGGGGCCAAATCCTTTCACCATAAAAGACTTGGTCTACTCTTTCAGCAATTATGCTACGCGCTTGAACCCCAAAACCGACAAATATAGCTAGTGTACTTAATAAGGCTATAGAGATATGAGTGAAGCTTGACTCGAAATGGAATACCTTTTGGAATAGAAGCCACCACGCCAGACAAACGGATATGAAGAGAATGCCATATATAGTGGAAACCAACACGCGACGGAAGAGCACCCTGAAATCTAGCAACTTGTGCCTCATTACAGCGTAGGTTAAGACACAGGCATTACCAAAGTTGCCAAAGTGAGTTGTTGGATAGTCACTCCCCCATGAAGTGGTAGTAGTTATACCAAAGACAGCTAAGACGACAATACCAAGGAATAAATAAGTAATTTGGTTACGCTCTATCGGGTCAGCAGAAATCTTATGCCTTCGCAACAAAAAATACATGTCTCTAGAAGCTAAAGCAATGGTGGGGAAAAGTACAAGGAAAAAATAAATGCCATACTGAAGGTGAATGCCACCAGGGGTAACATCTAGGTTCCGTGGTATATATCCTAGCAGCGCTAGGACAACAGCGCTTATTACCAAAGCATAGGCCAGAGGTATTTTGACGCGTTGAGGATCAAGAAAAGAACGCAAAAAGTAGTGATATTGAACCCCCATCCAGATGCCAACGCAGACGACAATTTTAGCCATGAGGAGTTTATTCGGCATAAGGAAATCACTGCGGAAGAAAATGGCAGTGAAACTCCATAGGAAGGCAGGAATCAGGAATAGTAAGAAAACCTTTTGCCTTCTATTCCATGGCCGGTTAACCAGCAAAATGACAAATAAGGGAATATAAATAATGGTGGCAATCAAAGGAATCAAAGTATAAATATTCATAATGTAAGGCAATTATTAGCGTAAATGCGAAACCTGTCAAGAAGGACTAAAGTAAGGAATGGGGGCGGGCATTATTGCCCGCCCCTTACCTTGGGATTATGGCAGATTTACCGAGCAGGTGCTCGCTCAGCTTCAACAACTGCTGGGACAGCCTCCACCACAACTCTGGGAGCTCTGAGCAAGGAAAGCACTTTATCAGATGGGTTAATATGAGGCGGCTTCATATTACCTAAGTCAGCGCCTTCAGCTTGCCGCTGAGCTATATAAGTGGAAAAAGCACCCTGGGGCAATAAAGTAACCTCTACCGGTTTCAAGCCAAGCGTAGCCTCTGGATCACCATAAATGCTGTAAACATTATAGTGATATACGCTATCTAATTTTATAAGCTCGTCATACACTGCTGCTGCTATGGTTTTTTCACGGGCAATATAGTTATCCTTAAGCTCAAGATAGAGGTGCAATATCGGATTATTCTCCACCATCTCTTTGCGAGTTGCCCAGTCCACATAAGGGATGCCGGTATTTTCAATCGCCTGCCAGATAAGTTTCTCCGTGAGGCGGCCAAAACCCGTGATATCAATAAGGTCATCAGCTCGCCTTTCAAATACCATCTGGGGTATATCAATATTTGACTTCTCATTTTGCAGCGAGGTTATCCTGATCATATCGCCATTCCTATATCTAACGAGTGCGCCGCCATGAAAATTGGTTATAACTATCTCATAAATCTCTCCAGCTTTTACTTCGTCCAATAAGACAGTTTTCGGCTGATAGGAATGGTCTAATTGCCATTTGAACCACTCCTTTTCAGGGATAAACTCAAAGAAATCAAGGTTGGGGACAAAGGTCATACCCTCATGATAATCCCAAGTTTGGGTAGCATAAATACCACCTTCGGCACCGGCATATTCCTCTAGTGGATATCTTCCCCATAGCTCTTCAACTCTCTTCTTGAAGATGACGCTATCTGTGCCACCACCCCCAATGCCCTTAACCGACCATAGGTCTTTGGGTAACATAGGACGATGAGCCAATTTGCTCTTGATTAATGCCCTAGTCACACGCAAAAGCGCTTTAGGGTGAGACAGCAGAGGGCGAATGTTTGTCTTCCCTGTTTTCTGTTTGAACTGTTCTCCTACTGCCACCAGGACAGAAGACAAACCACCAAAAGCATCAAGTCCTTGATATAGGGCCTCTTCAAAGCCAGCCTTTATTTTCTCCTGAAAAGACATCCCTTCAGCGTTAGAGGGCAACATATCATAGCCAAGCGCCTGCTGTATTAGGTCACAAAGAAGCCCCGCGGCATAGTCTGCAGATCCCACCATGTGTATTGCCTTCTGGTGTTCCTTTAAATGTGAAACATCACCTCGACCGTTGCAAGTGCTGAAAATAGCCATACCGGCAGCTACCTTCTCGTATTGGGACAGAAAGGCCTCTGGCATAGGTGCCCACTTAACACTAGCATATTCGCCAGTGCTTCCTGAAGTGCGTGTCCACCTGGCAACCTTGGCTGGCAACACATCCTCCCTTTTCTGTCCAAGGTCAAGGAGATAATCACCATAAGTAGTCAGTGGTACCTGCTCTCGGAATTCCTCCACAGTGGTGGGCATAGCTCCACGCATTACCCTCTTGCCCAGTTCGCAATTCTTTAGCAACTCAATTTGCTCCAGCAGTAGCCGCTTCTGGATAGCCATGAACTGCTCCAAACTGAGGTCAATAAAGCCACAGCACATCTGCCATAGCTCTTCTTTCCTGCCCTGCCGCAATAAATCAATTGGCCTTATCATATAGCTACACCTCCTGTCTCTCTTCGTCATTGTGAGGAGCTATAGCAACGAGGCAATTTCAGGGGATTGCCACGCTTCGCTCGCAATGACAAAAGGGAAACTGTTAGCTTAGAAAACTATGACAGGCTTTAGTTAGTGTGGGAAGTGATTATGTTCTAGAAGATAGTTCTATTTGAAGCTGTGAAAAAATACGACTGAGGAGAAAAAGTGACGAAATCACAATGTTTCTAACCGCTACTGCTTCTTCCTGAGCTACCTAGGGCTTGCAACCTCTGGCTTAAGTGCTGAAATTCTTTATCATTGGGCTGCTTGCCCAATTCCAGTCGATAGCTGATAAAGAACTCCAGGAAATTGCGCAATAGTTCTTTTGTTCCTTGCTGAAACTGGTGAGATTTCTCCCTGCTAACCCTATTATGTTTTTGCTTTCTTCCTTCAACTGGTTATCAATAAGAAAGTCTTATGAACTCAGAATTAGCATTCTTTTTTCAGATATGTAATGCTCCTCCTTGTCATTCCAAGTCCTTCGCCCCGTGTCATTCTAGGCATAGCGAAGAATCCTGCGCTATGCTCACGACGGCATTTTGAGATTTTTCATTCCGCGGAGTTTATACCGAGCGGAGTCGAAGTGCTCCATTCAGAATGACAAAAGAATTATTCAAACAATATCGCTTATAAATATTAACACCCTTATATGCCAAAGTTTACCAAGG
>CAZJGF010000059.1:0-9423 GCA_964545665.1 uncultured Dehalococcoidales bacterium | reverse complement strand
CTTGGAAATCCCATACTTGCTTCTCTGCTAGATTCTGTGACCACACTTTGTTCTATTTAGGAATACTCGGGAAGCGAAACTATCTTGATCTGGCTCTCAGCATTAGCTATGCCGCTTACTAGATTCGCAAGAGTGATAATGCCTTGGCATAGATGACAACCCAGGTGCAACTCCTCGATTTTTTCAGCATGCTCATTTAGAATATGGCTGAGAAGCGTCAGCAATAATATAAAGGAGGTTGATAGATGCGTATCGTCTTGATAGGGGAAACGGCCTTTGGCGAAAAGGTCCTCGATACGTTAGCCAAAAGAGGAGAGGAGATTGTCGGAGTTTATACATCGCCTGATATCCCGGGGAAGAAAAATCCGGTTAAGCAATTGGCCCTCCAGTTAGGCATTCCAACCTTCCAGCTAAAAGGAATGCGAACCCCAGAGGTTTACGACGAGTATGTCAAACTGAGACCAGACCTAAACGTTATGGCTTATGTGACTACTATTCTACCTGAGTCTATCCTAGACTACCCGAGGCTGGGAACAATACAGTGGCATCCCTCACTGCTTCCTAAGCACAAAGGTGGTAGCGCCATCAGTTGGGCTATAGTCAATGGTGATACCAAGACAGGTATCACCATCTTCTGGCCTGATAAAGGGATAGATACTGGCCCTATCTTGTTGCAGAAAGAAGCAGAGGTCTCTCCCGATGACACAGCAGGGTCGCTTTACTTTAACAAACTTTTCCCCCTAGGAGTGGAGGCAATAGTAGAGAGCGTCGAGTTAATCAAAAAGGGTGCAGCTCCACGAATTGCACAAGATGAGTCGCAATCCACTTCTGAACCACTGTTCACTGAGAAGGAGGCAATAATTGATTGGCACCAGCCGGTAGGCAAGATCTATAACCTTATTCGGGGCGCTAATCCTCGACCGGGAGCAACAACCAATTCTGGTGGCAGACGATTCAAGGTCTTTGACTCAGCGTTGCTTGCTGGCGTTGCCCATAGCCTGCCTGGCGAAATCATTGACATTACCAAACAGGGATTCGTGGTGGCCGCCCCAGAGGGGGCAATACTTATCAAGCAGGTGCAGATAGAAGCTTCCCCCAAAATAGAAGCAGCAGACTTTGTCGACCAAGCAGGCTTGAAAGTAGGGGACAGACTTGATGACCACGGTGATGACTCGTCTTAACATAGTGTGATAGAATTCCAAACTAGACTAATACTAGATGAAGCAAAGGAGATGAAGATGCCTGCTGAGATAATTGACGGAAGGAAAATCGCCGGTGAAATTCGCGAGGAGCTGAAGCAAAGGGTAGACAAATTGAAGGAGAAAGGGGTAACCCCAGGGTTAGCAGCAATTCTAGCTGGGGAGGATCCTGCCTCGTTATCTTACCTTCGCGGGATCGCCAAGGGTTGTGAGACGGTAGGCATGTTTACCGAGACAATCAAACTTCCTGAAGACGTTACCCAAGAGGAACTTGAGAGAAAGATAGAGGAACTCAACAAAGACCCTAAATTCCATGGCATCATCCTTCAACTGCCTTTGCCCAAACACCTTGATACTCTTAGAGCCGAGAGCATTATCTCACCCGACAAAGATGTTGACGGAACTAACCCGGTGAATACGGGAAAATTGCTGCTGGGAGAAGAGACCTTTCTCCCTTCAACTCCCTACGGAGTTCAAGAGCTACTGGTTCGTAGTGGGCATAGCCCTGAAGGAAAGCAAGTGGTTATCTGTGGGCGAAGCAATATCGTAGGGAAACCATTGATGGGCATCCTGGTGCAAAAACGAAAGGGGGCTAACGCTACGGTGACTGTCTGCCATACCAGAACAAAAGACCTTCCCTCAATCACCAAACAAGCCGAGATTCTGGTTGCTGCCATGGGGAAAGCTAAATCAATCACAGCGGATATGGTGAAGGAAGGGGCAGTGGTGGTCGATGTGGGAGTAAATCAGGTAGAGGATCCAGAAACGGGTAAATTCAAGCTTGTGGGAGATGTTGATTTTGAAGCAGTGAAGGAGAAGGCCGCAGCAATAACCCCGGTGCCTGGTGGGACTGGTCCGGTGACTACAACAATGTTGATGGCTAACACGATTGAAGCCGCTGAGAGGCTAAGTGGGTAGCCAAGAGCAGAATTACTGGTCAGGAGGCAATTTCATGTCGGCTCAGATACTCGACGGAAGAAAAATGTCCGCTGAAATCAGGGAGGAACTTAGACAGAGGTCAGCAAAGCTTAAGGAAAGGGAGGTTATCCCTGGGATCGCTGGCATCCTCGTTGGCGATGACCCCGGCTCAGCTAGCTACGTCAAGCTGAAGGAAAAGGCAAGCGCCGAGGTCGGTATCCGCTCAGAAATGGTGACATTGCCTCAGGATGTCACAGAGCACGAGTTACTCGGAAGAATCGAACTACTCAACTCAGCTGCCAAGATTCACGGTATCTTTGTCCAACTGCCCCTTCCCCAGCACCTCGATGAAAATAAGGTGCTATCTGCTGTCCACCCTGATAAGGATGTGGACGGATTTCATCCCGTAAATGTGGGCAAAGCCTGGCTTGGGCAGCAGGCGTTTCTTCCCGCAACGCCCCGTGGAATTTATGAGATGCTCATTCGCAGCGGATACGACAAGCTTGACGGAAAGAGTGTGGTGATTGTAAATGCGGATAACCTTGTGGGCAAGCCTTTGGCCTCTATACTGGTGCAGGAGAAAATCGGAGCCAATGTGATGCTTTGCCATCCGTCTACGCCAGGTCTCTCTGCCTATACATGCTGGGCCGACATTCTAGTTGTTTCGGTAAACGAGCCAAGGTTTATCACCGCAGATATGGTAAAGGAGGGAGTGATAGCCATAGACTTTGGTTCAAACTACATAGAGGACCCCGCTTCCAAGACAGGGAAGCGGCTGGTAGGCGACATAGACTTCGACGCAGTCAAGGAGAAAGCCGAAGCTATTACCCCTGTTCCTGGTGGAGTTGGTCCGATGACGGTTACCATGCTCTTGGTCAACACTGTGACCGCAGCAGAAAGGCGAATGAGCGGGCGTAGCTGAGACTGCTGAACATCCCAGTCAATAACCAGGGCTTGGCTGCTTGTATTGGCGCTGTCTTTTTGCTTCCAGCTGATTTGGTATTACTGGCTTCTGTGGTCTCCCGTTGTTCAATATTACCATTTTTGACATGGACAACGCGGTGTGGCACAATAGTCGGCCAGCGCTGAGCGCAAGAGCCTACCACGGAAGTAAGAAACATAGTCTACAACAAAACTTGTGCGGCAGCGAAGATGACACAGCAAACATAGGAGGCTCGAAATGGAAAAGTTAGATGTACTGAGAGGCTGTGATTTGTTCCATGGGTTGAATGATCAGCAACTCGGCCTGGTGGAGAAATTGTGCACCAATGAGGTATTTGAGCCAGGAGCATGCCTAGGCAAGCAGGGTTGCAAGCAGGATAAGGTTTTTGTTATTGAGGAGGGCACAGTGGCAATCATTCTGGAAGTGGGGCCACTGTCCCAACGTCAGGTTCAGGCTGCTTCCAGACTTGATGTAGTATGTTGGTCAGGTGGAATAGAGCCAAACATTTGCACTGCTACCACAAGAGCGATAGAAAAGACGAAGGTACTGACTTTTGATGGAAAGGAGCTCTGCCAACTCTGTCTTACCCACCCTGATATAGGCTGCAAGGTATGCTGCGGAGTAGCGAGAGTAATAGCAGACAGACTGCGTCAGGCATACATTCAATTACTCGGGGTTACCTCTCAAGACTGACTGGTAATCTGGCAGTTCGTGATTCCTATAGGCGATACGAAACACCTCTGCCTGCGGGCAAGATGGGTCGGACAAGCCTTGTTTCCGCAAGGTTAGAGAGTATCAGCCGAGAGTGCAGGGGGTTCCGAGCAGGAACTGCGGCAAACTAGAGAAAGGGAGCTTAGTTATGGAAGAGAAAAGAGCAATTGTTTCTGTGATGGAGGAGAAAAGGCATTTTGACCCTCCACAGGACATCCGTAGGAAGGCGTACATCAAGAGTATGGCCGAGTATAAGCAGATTTATCAGAGGTCTATTGATGACCCCAGGAGTTTCTGGGGAGAGCTGGCCAATCAGCTTGACTGGTATAAGAGTTGGGATGAGGTGTTGGTTGAAGACTTCAAGGAAGCTAAGCATCAATGGTTCGTCGGTGGTAAGTTGAATGTATGTTACAACTGTGTTGACAGGCACCTCAAGACCTGGCGGAAGAACAAAGCTGCTTTAATCTGGGAGGGGGATATGGGCGATACTAGGGCACTGACCTACCAAGAGCTGTATTACCAGGTATGCAAGTTTGCCAATGTGCTGAGGAAGCATGGCGTCAGGAAAGGCGACCGTGTCTCTATTTATCTACCTATGATTCCCGAGCTGCCAATTGCTATGCTTGCCTGCGCCCGCATTGGAGCTGTCCACAGTGTCGTCTTCGGCGGTTTCAGTGCCGAGGCTCTGAGAGACCGAGTGCTGGACTCCGGGGCCAAAATGCTGATTTGCGCTGATGGTTACTACCGCAGCGGTAGAATCATCAGAAGCAAGGACAATGCAGACGAAGCAGTTAAAGCCTGCCATGAGGTAAGCGCGGTTATTGTGGTCAAGCGGGCCAATATTGAAACAAACATGCAACCAGGCCGTGACTACTGGTGGAATGATGAAACGGCTGCTGAAGATATTAAACCTGATTGCGAACCGGAGATAATGGATGCTGAAGACCCTCTGTTCACCCTGTATACCAGTGGCAGCACAGGAAAACCTAAAGGGGTGCTTCACACCCAGGCCGGTTATCTACTCTACACTTACCAGACATTCAAGTGGATATTCGACGTTAAGGAAGAGGATACCTTCTGGTGCACTGCTGACATCGGGTGGATTACGGGACACAGTTACATTGTGTACGGACCATTAGCTTTTGGTGCCACTAGCGTCATGTTTGAGGGAGTTCCAACCTATCCCCATCCGGATAGATTCTGGGAAATTGTGGAGAAGCATCGGGTGAATATCTTCTACACTGCTCCCACTGCTCTTCGGGCCATAATGAGAGAAGGAGACGCATGGGCTGGCATGCATGACCTGAGTTCACTGCGTATCTTGGGCACGGTCGGTGAACCAATCAACCCTGAAGCATGGATGTGGTACCACAATGTAATTGGCAAGGGGAAATGCCCGATTGTGGATACGTGGTGGCAGACAGAGACTGGTGGCGCTCTGATTAGCCCATTGCCTGGTGCCATACCAACCAAGCCTGGTTCGGCCACCGTGCCTTTCCCCGGAATCGCTCCAGAAGTCTTGAGAGAGGATGGCTCTCCCTGCGATATAAATGAAGGAGGTTACCTTGTTATTAAGAAGCCGTGGCCAGGGCTGATGCGCCGAGTCTACGGCGATCCTAAGAGATTCAAGGAGACGTACTTTGTCCGGTTCCCTGGAGTATACACCACAGGTGATGGCGCTCGAAGAGACGAAGATGGCTACTACTGGCTGATGGGCCGGATAGATGATGTGATTAATGTCTCGGGCCATCGCATCGGCACTGCTGAAGTGGAGAGCGCCCTGGTTTCCCATCAGAAAGTTGCTGAGGCAGCCGTAGTTGGTATGGCCCACGAGATTAAGGGGCAAGGCATATACGCCTATGTAACACTTAAGGCGGGCGAGGAGAAAACGGAAGCTCTCAAAAAGGAGCTTGTAGCTCATGTTAGAAAGGAGATTGGTCCCATAGCTGCACCCGACAAAATCCAGTTTGCCGACGGTTTGCCCAAGACTAGAAGCGGCAAGATTATGAGGAGGGTCTTAGTAAAAATTGCCGCTGGCGATGTAGGTAATCTGGGGGATACTAGCACTTTGGCTGATCCCAGTGTGGTTGACGAACTAGTGAGAAGCAGAGTGTAGCGTTTTGAATTTGAAAGTATGTGGCAAGATGGTGCCAAACAGGCTTTGTACCCGGGTTGGCACCATCAATTTATATTAAGAGTCTGAAAGGAGAGAGAGTCTCTTATGACACAGGAAGTTAAGTGGGGAAACCCTGGGGCTCTAGGACTAGCTGGATTCGGGTTCACTACCATTCTGCTGCAAATACACAATATAGGTTTAATACCCAATGTGGAGCCCTTGCTCTACGGTTTCTTCTGGGGAGGCCTGGCCCAGATTATCGCCGGCATAATTGATGGTCGGCGGGGCGACACTTTTGGACTAACCGCCTTCACTTCCTATGGCGTATTCTGGATAGGTCTAAGCTTCATGTTCCTTATGGATTGGCTCGGTATAGTCACGTTATCAAATTCGGGGCTTGCCTGGGTGTGTATCCTGTGGGGAGTGTTTACAGCCTACATGACTGCCGGCACATTCAGAATCTCCAGGGTGCATGTCTTCATATTTGCCACCTTGACCCTGTTGTTCGGGCTGCTTGCGGCGGTCTTCTTCGGTGCCCTGTCGGCTAAGGTTGCTGGAGCAGTAGGGATTATCTGTGGTGCGGCTGCGGTCTATGGCTCTGCAGCGGTAATTCTGAACGCTACGTATGGAAGATGGGTCCTGCCCATTGGGCTGCTGGCCAAGTAAGGTCGCAGCAGGTTTACTGGACTCTAAGTCTGTTTAGTAAACTACCTTTATACAAATAGAAGCAGTCCGTCAGAGCCGATGTACCCTTATTGCTTGAGCAATCTCTCTAGCGCCTCCTGCCATTTGCTTCCAAGTTGCTTAATATTCAATCTAACCTGCCTGGTGCCGATCCTGATGGCATCTTTATATTCCTCGGGAGGAGCTAAGTTGCTTGCCCCTTTCCAGTGAGCAAGGTTTAGTACCACCTGTTTCCCCTGGGTATGGATAGATTCGACCCCCACCTTGGCTGCCAGTATTTTGATTTCTATTATCTGAAGCAGGTTTCCCACTGGCTGCGGCAGGGTGCCGAATCTATCTCTAAGCTCTTGAGCCATATTTGCTATCTCTTCAGTGCGCTCTATGGCTGCCAATCTACGGTAAAGGCCCAGGCGGGTATCCAGGTTGGGTACGTATTGCTCTGGTATATAGGCCGTTAGTGGCAAGACTATGCTCGGCGATTGCCTCGCTTCGCCCACAATGACACCCACCCTAGTGTCACCTGTCTCTCTCGCTTTCAACTCCTCAACCGCCTCAGCCAGCATCTGACAGTAAAGTTCGAAACCCACGGCAGCTATATGTCCACTTTGCTTGACGCCTAAAAGGTTTCCTGCTCCCCGAATTTCCAGGTCTTTCATGGCGATGCCAAAGCCAGCGCCTAACTCGGTAGCCTCGAAGATAGTCCTGAGCCTCTTACTAGCTTGATGAGTTAGTTGCTTGCCTTTGTCAAACAGGAAATAAGCGTAAGCTTGGTTGGTACCACGTCCCACCCTGCCTCTTAGCTGATAGAGTTGGGTCAGACCAAATTTATCAGCTTGGTTGACAATCAGTGTATTGACATTAGGCATATCCAGTCCCAATTGAATAATAGTGGTGGTGACCAGCACATCGTATCTCCCAGCAATGAAATCCGCCATTACGCTTTCCAGTTTCTCCTCAGGCATCTGTCCGTGAGCAATGACTATTTTCGCTTCTGGTATCAACTTCTGTAATTTGTCTGACACTAAGGCGATGCTCTGAACTCGATTGTGAACAAAGAACACCTGACCGTTTCTCTCTAACTCGCGCAGTATCGCCTGCCGAACCAGAGTATCATCATAAGTACCAACGTAGGTCTTGACTGATAGCCGCTCCTCGGGTGGTGTTTCCATGATGCTCATATCCTTGATTCCAGTTAGAGACATATGCAGAGTACGTGGGATAGGAGTGGCACTGAGGGTAAGAACATCAACTTCTTCCCTCATTTGCTTAAGCTTTTCTTTCTGCACCACGCCGAAGCGCTGCTCTTCATCAATTATCACCAATCCCAGATCTCTAAAGCAGATGTCTTTCTGCAGCAAACGATGGGTGCCGATGCACATGTCCACAGTGCCCCTGGCTAGACCCTCAACGGTTCTGATTTCCTCTTCCTGAGAACAGAAACGGCTTAGCATTTCTATCCTCATAGGGAAAGCTTGCAATCTCTGGCCAAAAGTGGCGAAATGTTGCTGCGCCAGCACGGTGGTGGGAACCAGTATGGCTACCTGTTTGTTATCCATCACCGCTTTGAAGGCAGCGCGCAGAGCCACCTCGGTTTTGCCATAGCCTACGTCACCACAGATAAGCCGATCCATTGGCTTAGACTTTTCCATGTCCTCTTTGACCGCGACTACTGCTTCAATTTGATCGGGCGTCTCCATGTAGGGGAACGATGCCTCCAGTTCTTGTTGCCACAATGTGTCAGCGGAGAAAGCAAAGCCAGGAAGTATTTCCCTGATAGCATAGAGGTCAAGTAGCCCCTGAGCGACGTCGGCTACTGATTCCTTAACTTTCTTCTTTGTTCTTTGCCATTCTTGCGTTCCCAGTCGGCTCAAAGTTGGCGCTTGATCACTGGCACCGATATAGCGGCTGATTCGCCCTATCTGGTCGGTAGGCACATAGAGCTTGTCACCAGCGGCATACTGTAAAACAAGGTATTCTCGCTCTACCCCGTCGGTAGATAGTCTAGTTAGACCAGTGAATTTGCCTATGCCATGGTCGACATGAACTACGTAATCACCGGGGATTAGCTGGGGGACAAGCCATTGGCGACGCACCGGCACCCTTTTGCTTGGCCGTGGCTGTTTTACAAAGCCAAAGAGCTCGGCGTCCGTTAGCAGATTTAGCTCACTATTCAGCACCCAGCCTTCAGCCAGCGAACCCTGAACTAAGGTGACCGAACCACGAGGTGGCACCTGTCCTATCCTCGGGCTTGCTGGAGCATAAATGCCCTCTCCTTGAAGAAGCTCGGCTAGGCGATTTGCCTGATGGCTAACTATCATCAAGCGCTGCCCTGTCTCAATCGCTTGCTTCGCGGTCTCAAGGAACCTCTCTAATTTGCCTCCATAGCTCTGGGGTAAGCTGAAAGGCAAACCCTGCTCGTAGGGGAGGGCCCTATCCCCTTCTTCTGCACTCCAGTGTTCCAGTGTCAGTCGCCTTCTCATCTTCATCTTTGACTCTAATTCCTCCCACGTTAAACGAGGAGGCAATTCTTGAGGCGAATCACCGCTTTCTAGGCTCGACTTCTCAAGCTCTTGGGCTTCCTTGTCCAATCCCTCAACGGCAGTTCTGATTTCCTCAGGAGCATCAAGAATGATAACGGCATTGCTATCCAGGTAATCAAGGACATTTCCAGTCAGGCCACTACCATCCTCCTCCCCTTGCCCAGGATAGACTACGCCAAGACTCTCTTTGGCCGCTGTGATAGTTATTGAAGATACTGGCTTAGTTGAGCATTGGTCCTCTGGATTGAAAAGCCTCATGCTTTCTATCCGATTTCCAAAGAATTCTATGCGTACCGGCGATTGGCTATAGAC
>CAZJGF010000058.1:0-9447 GCA_964545665.1 uncultured Dehalococcoidales bacterium | reverse complement strand
TCAGTATCATTACTAACCATACCACGAGTGTTACCCATGTATCTCAGCCTCCGCACCAATCCCAACGAAATTCTTCCCGAGTTGAGACCGGTTAGCAACAGCGATTTCGGTTTTTTCTACCTTTTTTACCCGCGTTATTCGGGCCCAACTGCTTAAGCTGGGATCATCTCCTTTCGACCACAGCACAGATGCCCAATCCTCCCCCACCGCAGATTGCCTCCAGACCATATTTAGCATTGCGTCTCCTCATCTCATAGACCAGAGTAGTGAGCCTGATAGCACCAGTGGCACCAATCGGATGGCCAAGAGAGATCCCCGAGCCATTGACGTTTATCCTTTTGTCATAATCATCTTCTCGGATACCCATCATCTTGGCATCTGCCAATGCCTGGGCAGCAAATGCCTCTTGTAGTTCGATGAGGTCCATTTGGTCTATGCTGAGGCCAGCTTTTCTCAGCGCCTTGCTGGTCGCCGCCGGCACTGTAGGGTAAGTGAGCGTCGGATCCGCTCCGGCTACAGCGAAAGATTTCAAATAGGCCATTGGCTCTGCGCCCAGTTCTCTAGCCTTCTCCTCGGTAGTCAACACAATGGCGGCAGCGGCATCATTCTCCGTGGACGAATTGCCGGCAGTGCAAATACCATCCGGGTAGACTGTGGGTAGCCTAGCAAGTTTCTCCAGCGATGTATCACGCCGGGGAGCTTCATCAGTATCAACAATCAATGGTTCCCCCCTCCCCTGCGGAACAGAGACAGGGACAATCTCCTCCTTAAATTTCCCGGAGTCTATGGCGGCAATAGCCTTTTGGTGGCTACGTAGCGCCCAGTTATCAGCCTGTTCCCGAGATATACTCTCCTCTTTGGCTGCTGTTTCAGCCCATGTCATCATCGAGTTGAGTTCGCCAAACCTATCTATGGGTTGATGCATCGGCCTGGCACGCAGTATCCTGTCGTACAGTGGTATCCCCCATAGTGACAAGCTACCGTGATAGTTTGGCAAGAACCCCCACTTTGGATCATTAGTCCCGCCTACACCCCACTTCATATATTCACCCGGAATGTAAAACTCAGCGCGACTCATGCTCTCCATTCCACCAGCCACTACTATTTGTGCATTCCCAGTTTGAATCTCCATGGCACCAAACCAAACTGACTGCAGTCCAGAGCAGCAGCGCCGGTCAATCGTGACACCGGCAATCTCAACCGGCCACCCAGCATCAAGAAGAGCCATGCGAGCGCCATTGGCACATTCACCATTCTGGTAAGATTGCCCCATGATCACCTCATCAACTTGCCCCGGCTTAACATTGGCTCTCCCTATCGCCTCATTAAGAACCAAGCTAGCAAGTCTATACACCGGCACATCTCGCAATGCACCACAGTACCTCCCGATAGGCGTTCGTACTGCGCTAACTACAACGACTTCCATCATTTACCCCTCCTGATGAAATTACTCTTCTAGCCCGAAGTAAGCATAGTACCCACCCTTACTGCGCGGCTTCTTGCCGAGGTAACCTGAGATCACAAGCTGCTTTAGCAGTAGAGGTGCTCTCCACCTTGGATCACCAGTTGCCTGATACATGGCAGTTAGATTGTTCAGGCGAGCATCCAGGCCAACCAGATCACCTGTTTCAAACGGCCCCATCCTATGCCCATAGAACAGTTTCGCTCCTATGTCAATATCCTTCACTGAGGCAACTCCTTCCTCAAGCATCCTACTGGCTTCAAGGAAAAGAGCCAAGCCAAGACGGCTACTAGCAAACCCAGGTGAATCTTTTACTATGATTGGAGTCTTGCCAACCCTCAGGGTCAAGCTTTTGATAAGCTCTACAGTATCGTCTGATGTTGCTATACCTTTAACAATTTCTACAGGCTTCATCAGTTGAGCCGGATTGGAAAAATGCATACCGACAACCTTCTCAGGTCTGCCTGTGGCTGAAGCCATCTCTGTTATGCTAAGTATAGACGTATTTGAAGCTAGCACTGCTCCCCTCTTGCTTATTTCATCTACTCTTCTGAAAAGTTCTTTCTTCGTCTCCATAGTCTCGACTATGGCTTCGATTACCAGCTCGACATCTTTTACCGCTTCGCTCAAATCCACGGTCCCCTTTATTCTGCTGAGTACAACATCAGCCTCTTCCTTGGTCATCTTTTCCCGTTCTATACTGCCCTGAAGAAATTCTCGTATCCTTTCTATTCCACCTCGAACGAACTCCTCTTTGATATCCTCCAACTTGACTTGGAATCCATTTTGGGCACATACCTGGGCTATCCCATGACCCATAGTTCCTGCCCCAAGCACTGCAATGGTTCTTACGTCTTCAATCTTCATTTCTACCCCCGTTCCTTACTTTGAATTCAGCGACAATGTCCTCAAGTTCTATGTTACCCTTCAGTGCACTGATATGACAATTCTCACCGGATGCCAAGTTCCCCAGCGATACCAATTTGCTTAATTCCCGATGTTCCCCTGTTCCTCCAGAACTGCCACAGTATGCCTCACAATTCGCCTTGACTGTTTACACTACACCGTGTATGATTTGAGGTAATGAAGCAGCGCAAGAGAGAACAGTGGGATAGACAACGGGTTCGGGCTCTGCGACAGCATTTGGGGCTAACACAACAGAAGCTGGCTGGAGAGTTGGGTATACGACAACAAACAGTCAGCGAATGGGAGACAGGGATGTACCAGCCTCGTGGCACATCAGCCACTTTGCTTAGCATTGTTGCTGAGCGCAGTGGTTTCCGATACAAAGCTAAGAAGGAGGATGATGAGCGGGGCTAAAGTGGGCTGCTGTGGCTTTCCTAAGGGAAAGAAGGCCTACTACCAGCAATTCAAGCTAGCGGAGATACAACAGACTTTATATAAGCCTCCCTCTGTTGAAACCGTGAAAAAGTGGCGTGAAGAAGCTCCCCAAGACTTTGAATTTAGCTTAAAAGCGTGGCAATTGATAACTCACCCAACATCGAGCCCCACCTACCGCAAGGCTGGCTTAGAAATTCCCACCGCCAAGGAGAATGATTACGGCTTTTTCAAGCCTTGCGAGGAAGTCTTTGTGGCATGGGCAAAGACCAGCAATGTTGCCGAGGTGCTCGAATCCAAGGTCGTCCTTTTTCAGTGCCCGGCGAGGTTCACTGAGACCACCGAAAACATTGGAAATCTGAGGCATTTCTTCACCAGCATAAATAGGGAGCATTTCGTCTTTGTATGGGAGCCACGCGGCGAGTGGAGCAATGAGGTTATTATGGAGCTGTGCCAGGATTTAGATCTAGTTCATTGTGTCGACCCTCTGGAGAGAGCAGCGCTATGGGGTAAGCCGAGATACTTTCGCTTGCATGGAGGGCGCAACTACCGCCATCGATATACCAATGATGAGTTAACGCAGCTTGTAGAGCTGACCAGCACTGAGGATTACGTTCTGTTTAACAATCTGACCATGTATGATGACGCTCTAAGATTCATAGAATTAGCCTAAGGAAGGGTAAGGAGAACTTTTTTTGTCCATGGTTACACGTAAGCGGATAGCAGTCTCAGAAGAGCAAGTAGCGCTAAGATGGCAGCAACTGTTAGGAAAGAAACTAACGACTGAACAAGGCGAACGATTCAAAGTGGTCTACCCTGGCAGGGTTAACGGTGATAATGGCCCTGACTTCCGGGACGCCGTTATCCTTACGAATGAGTCTAGCTTAGTGAAGGGAGATGTGGAAATCCACGTTAAGACCAGCGATTGGTATAGTCATAGTCATCATCGTGACCCTGGGTATAACGAGGTAATTCTTCATGTGGTGGCGCAGCGTGATGGTACTTCAGCTACTTTGACGCAGAATGGGCAAACTGTTCCAGTTCTATGCTTGCCACATGATTCGCAGCACAAAGCTGATCATCATCTTCCATGCTTCCAGATAGCAAAGCATAGAGATAGACAAACCTTGAGGGAGCTGTTGAGCATTGCTGGTGAAGAAAGGTTCAGACAGAAAGCAGGGTCTTTTCAGGTCGAATTGCACCGGGAAGAAGCAAAACAAGTGTTTTGGAAAGGCATAATGAGAGCTTTGGGCTATTCCAAGAACATGAAGCCCTTTGAGGAGCTCGCTTGTAGGGTGCCTCTCAGCTTCTTGGAGGAAGTGGAGTCGGGAGAAAGCTTACTCCTGAGGCAGGCCTGGTTATTAGGCGTAGCTGGTCTATTACCTTATCAGAGAGTGGGAGCAGAGCCTTCTCAAGAAAAAGAAGCGAGAGAGTTGGAGCAGCTATGGCAAGCGGTGGGCAAGGAGACCGAAGCCATGAGCCAGACCGACTGGCATCTCAGCCACATATATCCCAACAATTTCCCAGTGCGCCGAATTATAGCCCAAAGCCATTTCCTTCAACGCTACCGTAGGGACGGACTGCTAAAGGGGATGTTACAGCTAGTAAGGGCGACACCTCTGATAGCCGGCCATCGTTGGCTGGAGGATGGCTTAATTGTATCTAGTGAAGGGTACTGGCAAGACCATCACGACTTCGGGCTGAAAACGAGGAAATCAGCCCTTTTGGGACACAGCAAGGCAGGAGAAATAGCTGCCAACGTCCTATTGCCATTTGTCTTCGCCTGGGGTGAAGCGGCCAATGAGCCGGAGCTAAAGGAAAGAGCTATTAGTTTTTACAGTTATTATCCTAAGCTAGCTGAGAATGAGATAACGCGTCACATGGAGAGACAGCTTTGTCTTGAAAGCACATCTGATTTCACTGCCTGTCACCAGCAAGGCTTAATTCACCTCTTCAGAAATTACTGCTCTGAGGGGAAGTGCTCTCAATGTCTTCTGGTTAACCAAGGCTGAGGCTGGGGACTACATCCGGATGGTAGCCATCTATCTAGTCATGCGTCTCGAGTAAATGGCCACTCAGCCTTCATAACGATTATGGCTTGGCTGCTTTTCCAGCCTAGCGCACAAACTCAGATGTTGGTTAGCAGGAAAGACATCTCAGAAGTGTTCGGGCAATGCAGTACTCTCATCGGATATCAGCAGTTTTCCTTAGCTATGGAGTGGTAGCGTAACTTCTTTCCGCGGTAAGTATGGCGTAAGATTGCCCGCTGAGCCAGATGGTTATAAAATGCGGTAATGGTTATGACACACAGGTATCATCAATGAGGTAGTGTCTCTACCCAAGGGTCAAACTGGACTTAAGGGAAAAGGATTTCGAATGTTGTCAATACCTTGTCTCAGGAATCGCTGCCGGGAATGGGGGCCTAATCTATGAGCGTCTCTCCACTTAGGAAAGAATCAATAGGTTAATGGTCAGCTGTCTCTATTGGCATTGGAGGCATGGTTGGTGGCGGTATCTTTGCTGTGCTCGGGCTGGCAGTTCAGATGGCACATGGCGGGACCCCAATTGCGTTTGCCCTGGGAGGCGTAGTGGCTTTGGTTACTGCCTATTCCTACGCCCACTTATCTATGACATACCCAGCTCGGGGAGGAACGGTTGAATTTCTCAATCAGGCTTTTGGCCCGGGAATACTCACGGGTGGCCTCAACGTTCTTCTCTGGTTGAGCTACATCGCCATGCTTTCACTTTATGCTTATGCTTTCGGCAGCTACGGGGCCAGTTTCTTCCCCGAAGCTGTACAGCCAATCTGGAAGCACGCACTCATCAGCGGGGGGGGTTGTTCTTTTTACCTGTCTGAATGTTCTGGGTGCCAAAACAGTTGGAAAGTCTGAGGATTTCATTGTGGCACTAAAGCTCGCCATATTGTTTGTGTTTTTGGGTGCGGGTCTTTGGAGTGTGAGCACACAGCGGTTGGAGCCGACCGCCTGGAGCAACCCGGTGCAGCTGGTTGCCGGGGGAATGATAATTTTCCTGGCTTACGAAGGATTTGAACTTATCGCCAACACAGCGGAAAATGTAACGAGTCCACGCAAGACGCTCCCTCGTGCCTACTATTCGGCAGTCGGTTTTGTTATTGTCCTTTACATCCTCGTTTCTCTGGTGGCAGTTGGAAATCTGCCTGTAAAAGAGATTGTAGCTGCGAAAGATTACGCACTTGCTGAAGCCGCCAGGCCTTTCCTGGGGAGTCTTGGCTTTACCCTCATCGCCATTGCGGCTCTCCTGTCGACAGGCTCTGCGATCAATGCCACACTGTACGGGACAGCCCGCATCAGCTATGTCATTGCCAAAGAAGGAGAGCTGCCAGAGGGCTTGGAGAGGACAGCCTGGAACCGCCCTATTGAAGGGTTACTGATTACCTCTGGTCTGACGCTACTGGTAGCCAACCTGTTTGACTTATCCCGCATCTCAACCATGGGCAGTTCTAGTTTCTTGCTTATCTTTGCCGCGATAAATGCTTCCAATGCACGCCTCTCCTCTATCACCGGGGCCAAAAGAGGGGTATCTATTCTTGGGGCTATCGTCTGCATAGGTGCGCTGGCAATACTGATAGGGCAGACAGCGATGACATCGCCGAAAGAGCTGTGGCTACTGGTGGCTATGGTTGGTGCTGCCTTTCTTATCGAGACAGTTTACCAGAAGGCCACAGGCAGAGTAATCAAATCATCATATAAGGGGTCCCCGTGAACTTGCCTATTCCCAGCAGCCGTCAACTTGTGCCCTCTGCTTTGACGACGTATAGTATCCTTAAGTAGATTAAGGAGGGAATTATGACAGGGAATCGTGTAAATCCAGATAATCCGGTCCGCAGCAACAAGGTCAACACGGAGACCATTAGCTCATTAATTGCTGACCTGGGTAGTAAATATGGATCGGTGCGTGTAAAGGCACGCCGGTCCCTGGTGGCTATCGGGGGACAGACTGTTGACCACTTGGTCAAAGCACTGGCGAATAAGAAACAGTGGGTGCGCTGGGAGGCAGCCAAGACACTGGGTCAGATTGGTGATCCCAGGGCAACTGATGCTTTGATCGAAGCTCTGGAAGATAAGATGTTCGATGTCCGCTGGCTGGCGGCCGAGGGATTGATCGCTATAGGACATAAGGCTCTGGTTCCTTTACTACAGGCACTCACCCAAGACTCGGATTCAGTCTGGCTGCGGGAGGGTGCACACCATGTGCTCCACGACATGGACAGAGGACATCTCGACGAGATGTTACGGCCGGTATTGGCTGCGCTGGAGAATATCGAACCATCGCTAGAGGTCCCTCTAGTAGCAGAGGTCGCTCTCAATGCGTTAACAGGAAAAGAGAGTTAGCATGATAGCCGCTGAGACCTGTGCTAACTAAGGAGAATTCCCAGCCTGCCACTGACACGACTCTGGTTCGATGGTTCATTTCTTGGCTGCTCTTACCAAAAAGCCTGAATGCTGTCGCTCAAAGATTCTGTATGCTACTAGCTTAACTCGATCGTTAACAAGGAGCCAAGCCACAGCATATCCCCAGACAATCCCTGCCCACCCCCAGCCGATGGGGGTCATGAGCAGCCCGTGTACGGCAATAAACGTAGCTAACAGTTGCGTACCAATCACCGCACCCAGCAAAATCGGTGCAGGCTTAATGGACCAGAACGGCCCCCGTGTGCGTGTGACAAAGATGGTCAGATGCCCCGCCACTGACAGCTTCAGGTACATCAAGGTCTGGATGGTCTCCCGGCTAAGATGGAAGATAGTCTCACCCAAGTAAAAGAGGCCAAAGGATGCAATCACTCCGGCGATACCCAATACTGTGGCCATGCCCAACACCATCCGCATGTTCCATGATTCGGGCTGGTTGGAGTAGCGAACATTATCATAGGCAATCGACAGGATAGCACCATCGTTGAGTATCGCCAGCAGGACTATCATAATTGCCGTTACCGGGTAGAAGTTGAAGACAAGGATAGACAGGGTCATGAACAGCAGCACCCGGATCGTCTCAGTAACGCGATAGGTGGCATAGCTATTCATTCGCTGAAATATCTTGCGAGCTTCTTTGATGGCGTCAATAATCACAGAAAGGCCGGGGGCAAGTGACACAATACTAGCCGCTGCCCGGGCAGCATCAGTTGCGCCAGCAACAGCAATGCCGGCATCGGCCTTTTTCAGTGCCGGTGCGTCATTTACACCGTCACCAGTCATACCCACGATGTGGCCTCGTTGTTGCAACACGTCGACAATGTGATATTTGTGTTCGGGGAAGACCTGAGCAAAACCATCAGCTCGCTCGATAGCGTCTGCCATCTGGCCGGTTTCATGGTGTTTGGTTTCAGTGAAGAGGCTGGCATCCATGATATTTGTGCCCAGATCCAGCTGACCTGCGATCTCCTTGGCGATGGCAACCTGATCCCCGGTAACCATCTTAACCTTAAGGCCCATCTCTCTTGCAGCCTCAACGGTTGCTTTGGAATCTTCCCGCAGCGGGTCGTAGAGGGGGATTATGCCCAGAAAATGCCACTCGCCTTGCTCGTTGGTACGTGCTACTCCCAGGGAACGAAAGCCTCGGGCGGCGAATTCGCTTACTGCTTGTTCAACTTGAGATTGAATCTTATCAGCGTTAGGGGCCAGCGCCAGGATGGCTTGGGGCGCGCCCTTGGTCACCTTGAAATCGTGCCCCTCTTTTCCTTTCGCTGTGGCCTCGGTACGTTTGTGAACGGGATCAAAAGGCTGGAAGTGTACCACCTGGTACGATTTTAGCTGTTGCTCATTCTTGACTCCGCTCAATACGGCGAGGTCAATCGGGTCCTGGTCCTCAGCCCGGGAAGCTAAAGCTGCACTCAGGATCACCTGCTCCGGAGTGGAGTCGCCCACAGTGAAAGGGGCTCCCGGGGTCAATTTGTTTTGGGTCAGTGTGCCCGTCTTATCGGAGCACAGCACATCAATGCCAGCCACCTCCTCGACAGCAGACAGCTTGGTAACAATTGCCTGCTTCAGAGCCAGTACCCGGGCCCCTACCACCATAGTCACAGACAACACCGCTGGCAAGGCCACGGGAACAGCAGCTATGGTCAGAACCAGCACGAATTGTAGTACGACAAGTAGCACATCATGCCGAAAAACGCCTACTGCAATGATTAAAATGGCTAGGGCCACAGCGATGACGATAAGGTAATCAGCGATTTTGAGGACAGCGCGCTGCAGATGGCTGCGGGTTTCGGCTGACTGGACCAGTTCAGCGGTCTTGCCATAGTACGTGTCTTTACCTGTAGCATAGACCACGGCATCAATTTCTCCCTGCCTAAGGATAGACCCGGAATAGACAGCCTCGCCTGGCTTGTGTTCCACCGGCAGGGATTCCCCAGTCAGGGCAGACTGGTCCACCTCCACTAGGTCCCCATCCAGTAACCTAGAATCTGCCGGTATGATATTGCCAATACGGAGACGGATAATGTCACCCGGTACCAGCTCTCGTGCAAGTATCGTGGACCAGCTACCATCTCGCTTGACATTAGCCTGGACAGCTAGCTTTTTCTTGAGCGCGGCAATAGCACTGCCTGCCTGATATTCCTCATGGAAGCCCACAACGGCGTTCATTACCAGCAAGGCCAAGATGAC
>CAZJGF010000057.1:7858-9862 GCA_964545665.1 uncultured Dehalococcoidales bacterium | reverse complement strand
AAAAGGTCATATTGTACCAAAAAACGATACTGCTGTAAACAAAGCGAATGGAGACTGTCTAGCAATTTCTGAGAGACCTTTCCTGCAAAGGTAGCCCAAAAGCGCTTTCTAAGGAAGCTTGATGAGGTGGTAGGTTGGGAGAGATTCACCAAGAAGCTGTTTAAATACTACTGGGGCAAAGGAGAAATAGGCCAAGCTCTATATAACCCTAGCCTTATGTTGAAAATGCTTCTCCTCTCCTATCTGTATGACATCTCAGAAAGGCAAGTAGAGATACTAGCTAATGACAGCTTATCCATTGGCTTCTTCCTGAGATCTGGTGCTGATGAAATTGCCCCCGACCACTCCACATTAACTCTATTATTTAAGAATAGACTGATCAGCAACTCTGGCATGAAGGCTTATGAGGAACTATTTGACCAGCTACTAAGCATAGCTCATACAAGGGGGGTTAACTTTGGCAGGCTTCAACTGGTGGATAGCGTGCGCCTGGTAGCCGATGTTAATGCAGGGAAGGACAGACAAAGACAAAATAACGGCAAAAGCCCCAGAGATAAGGATGCCAAATGGCGAAGCAAAGAAATGGCGTAGCTTTGCTAGATGTCGTTATGCCGACTCTGTCAGGCATGCTATTCAAAGCTATCTTTCCTTATATGGGGCTTAACCCCAAGAGACTGGTGAAGCTACTAACTAGGTTTAGCTTTAGAGGCGAGGCCAGAGCTTACGCTTTGGCTCCGTGCCTGGTCAGCTAACCGGGCTATCGTCGTCTCCGAAATAGCGAAAGAAGCCACATCATTGCCAGCACGCTGAAGAAGGGAGATATATGAATGCCAGCGCTGCCGCCACCCGCTTTGGCAACAACGGTGGTAGGTTTATCAGGCGGCTCCATCACGGCTATCGCTTCGTCCTCAACTTCGCAAACCGCTAACTCAGCCCCTATGTACCTCTCAGGCATCCACCCTAAAGGGTTATTTCCCCCGGTAGCCTCAGCCCAGACCCAGCCAGGCTCACCATCAACGGATAGACTTCGGTTAGCTTTGTTATATTCTGGCAGATACACCAAGGTTGCAGCGTGGTCGGGCGCCAATACTATGGCAGAACGAAAGCCCGCTGCTTTATACATAACAGCAAGCAGAGCAGCGTAATCCTCACAATCGCCGTAGGCGAACCCCTCATCCCCAATGGTTGCTGCCATCTCATCGGCATTCTGGGCAAACTCGGGAAACCCAAATTGGTCTTTATCCGAAGTATATCTAACCTTATCGCGGGCAAAGGCAAAAACCTCTTCCGCCCTCTGATGAGCGTCAGGGTAACCCTGAGCTAATTGCTGTCCAATTTGGTAAGCCCTTTCAGCGTTTTCTCCCAGGCTTTCACCCAGTATGACAGGACAGAACTCCGTCTCAGAACAGAGTTGAAAAAAACCATCCCCACCCTCAGCGCGAGTCCGGCACAGGTCCCAATCATCGAAAATCTCTCCACCCTGCTTGTAGAAATTTGTTGATGGTACTGCTAGGGCAGAAGCAGGCACTATTGCCAGCAAGATTGCCGCGGAAAGCAAAATGGCTCTCAGCTGTTTGGGCATGGCAGCTCACAAAGGCATGGTCAGGGAGCCGTGGATTATCAAGCCGAAGAAAACCAGATAGCCAAAAACATAGATACCTACTGCCACAGAATTTTGCTCAACGCTGCCAAAAGGTATTTTGGGCGTTAATTTGTCTATGATGTGAAGCAGGGCTATGCCCAGAAGAAGGCTGACGAAGAAACTGATAGCAATCAATCCCAACCGCCTAGGGTCAACCAGACTGTGCCAAAGCCCAGCACCAACCAGAACAGGACCGGTTACTGCCCCATGAATAACCAGACCTATTAAGATTAAGAAACCGCCCATAAATAGACCCACCGAAATCGGGGTCTCCCCTATCCTCTGCCGTTGACGGATGCTCGGGGTCAGGGCATCCAGAACCCTGATCCCCAGCCAGGCAAGAAGGGCACAGACAAACGCCA
>CAZJGF010000057.1:0-7758 GCA_964545665.1 uncultured Dehalococcoidales bacterium | reverse complement strand
AGGGCATCCAGAACCCTGATCCCCAGCCAGGCAAGAAGGGCACAGACAAACGCCAGAATTACCGTTCTTGCTACCCAAAGCAGCACCACTAGATAGAAAGAAGTGCCAGAACCCATCCTGTCAGTAAGCCTACCTCAAAACGGCCGGTGTTGGCAACCCCATTGGCTAAGTAGTTCAGTGACACGTCGCCTTCTTCTCTGTTGTTATGAAGGGCACTTCCACTTGTCAGTTAAACAGCTCGTCAGTATCCGCCAATCAACCTTTTCAGTTGCTCTGGGTCGCTGCTTTTCATTATCGCTTCTTCAGTGGTCAGCTTAGAATTGGAAGCTGCATTACTCCCTCCATGGGCCACAGCCAAGA
Organism: uncultured Dehalococcoidales bacterium; assembly: GCA_964545665.1. Classification (GTDB taxonomy): domain Bacteria; phylum Chloroflexota; class Dehalococcoidia; order GIF9; family AB-539-J10; genus CAZJGF01. Next base: position 7,398 of record CAZJGF010000057.1, on the reverse strand, counting down.
ACAAAGGTCATTTCAACCAGTAAGTGTGAGCAACCAGACCGACTTTTGTCAGCTCAGCAAAATGTGTTAATCTTCTAACAGGATTCTTCGCCCGTAGAGGCTCAGAATGATGCTGGATGAGGACTTTGGCTATGAAGCAAATCAAGATACTGTGCTGGAATATCAATGGAATTAGAGCCGTGGAGAAAAAAGGCTTTCCAGAATGGCTAAGGCAAACATCGCCTGACATTCTTTGTCTGCAGGAAATAAAAGCCCAGGCTGAGCAAATTACCCCCGAGATTCAACAGCCGCCTGGCTATCATGGATACTGGAATTTTCCCCAGAGAAAGGGCTACAGTGGGGTGGCCATATTGGCCAAAGAAGAACCAAGTGAAGTTCACACTGGCTTCGGCATTGAACAATTTGATGTGGAAGGAAGGGTCATCATTGCCAAATTCCCCCGGTTTATCCTGTTCAATGTTTATTCCCCCAACGGGAAGATGAGCCAGGAACGGCTGAACTATAAGATGGATTTCTATGACGCATTTCTCGACTTTGTCAACCCGATGAAGGCAAGAGGCGAAAAGCTCATCATTTGCGGCGATTTTAATACTGCCCACAATGAGATTGACCTGGCTCGACCTAAGGAGAATGAAACTATATCAGGCTTTCTGCCCATGGAGAGGACATGGATGGACAAGTTTGTGGCACATGGCTTTGTAGATACCTTTCGCCATTTCAACAAAGAGCCAAACCACTATACCTGGTGGAGTTTGAGGACGAGAGCTAGAGAACGGAATATAGGCTGGAGACTTGATTACTTCTTCGTCAGCGACAACCTGCTAAACTCAGTTACAGAGGCAAGCATTTTCCCAGATGTAATGGGCTCCGACCATTGCCCTGTAGGAATCAAATTGTCAATCTGAAGATGAGAACTCTGTTTCAATGCGATTTCGATGGCACCATTACTGAACAGGACGCCAGCTTCTTTCTATTAGACGCTTTCGCCCAGGGAGATTGGCACCAAGTGCTGAGACAATACAAGCAGCACAAGATATCTGTAGGTGAGTTCAACACCAGAGCTTTCGCCATGGTTAAAGCCAGCAAGGAGACGCTGCTCGAAACCGTAATGGGCAAGGTCAAGATAAGACCTGGATTCCAGGAGCTGGTAACCTACTGCGCCAGGAGAGGCTTCAGGTTTGTCATTGTAAGCAACGGCCTGGCTTTCTACATAAAGGCAATATTGCAGGAAATCGGCCTAGCAAACATCAAGGTGTACGCAGCGGAGGCCTGGTTCTACCCCAAAGGCATGGAAGTCAAATACATCGGGCCTGATGGCAATCAACTGGGTGACGGCCTCAAAGAGGCATACATTAAGTTGTTCTTGCAGCAAGGCTACCGGGTGATATACGCAGGGAATGGTGACTCCGATGTATACCCGGCAAAGTACGCTCATCAGGTTTTCGCTAGAGGAGAGCTACTGGACTATTACCGGCAGAACAATCTTAACTGTCAGGCGTTCACTGACCTCAGTGATATAGTTGAGGCGTTGAACCACTTGTAGTGGCGGGGGTCAACCTCACCACTACCTCGTCAGATAAAGGGACAGGTCGGTGAGAGCACCCTTTTGTCGGGGACAAGCCCCGACCCTACAACATTGGCCATCCTATAGTAACCCATCAGCATTACAACTCCAGCTCCGCAGCAATGCCTTTCATCGCTTGGATGCCCAAGGTGATAAACTCTTCCAGTTCCAGCCCAATTTCCTGGCACTTGGCCACTTGCTCTCGGTTAACTCCAGCAGCAAATCTCTCCTCATGAAAGCGTTTCATAACCGATTTTGTCGTCAGTCCTGTTAGTTTATCAGGACGAATTAACGCAACGGCGGTGATAAGACCACTCAAGGGGTCAGCACAGAAGAGAGCCTTATCTAATTTTGTTTGCTGAGGGATACCATGGGTCTCATTATGGCACAGAATAGCGTGGGCCATAGCTTCACTGGCCCCAAGCTCTCGTGCTATATCAGCCCCCAATTTGCTATGGCTGTTGGGCTCATCTTCAACCAGCTCCACATCTATGTCATGAAGGAGCCCGGTGAGCCCCCATTCATCCTCATCTTCCCCAAACCTTTTAGCCAAAGCACGCATAATCGCCTCAGTGGCCAACATATGCTTCCTCATATTTTTGTCCTGAATGTTGGCACGAATGGAATCCAAAATATCTTCTCTATCCATCTTTATGCTCGCAAGGACTCCCTCTCCCTGGAGGAGAGGCTAGATGAGAATTCCCTTCTGCCTAATATACCACATAGGTACTGCCCAGTGAAAGAATTGTTGTTTTGTGCTATCTCCTCTGGTGTGCCAGTGGCTATAATATAGCCACCCTCATCGCCAGCGCCAGGGCCAAGGTCAATCACCCAATCAGCATTTTTGATTACATCAAGGTGATGCTCAATGACGATTACCGTATTGCCATAATCCACCAATCTTTGCAGCACCTGCAACAGGCAAGCAATATCGGGAAAGGAAAGGCCAGTGGTCGGCTCATCGAGTATATAAAGTGTTTTTCCTGTGGAGCGACGGGACAGCTCGGTGGCCAGTTTCACTCTCTGTGCCTCGCCTCCGGAGAGAGTGGGTGCCGGTTGCCCCAAGCAGATATATCCCAGGCCAACATCTCTGAGTGTTTCCAGCTTGCTTTTCACCCGGGGAAAATGGTCAAAAAAACCCAACGCTTCATCTACCGTCATATCGAGGATTTCAGCGATATTCCTTCCTTTGAAGCGGATTTCTAAAGCTTCGCGGTTATATCTTCTGCCCTTACATATCTCGCAAGGAACGGTGACGTCAGCCAGAAACTGCATTTCAATTTGCACATAGCCTGCTCCTTGACACGCCTCGCATCTGCCTCCTTTGACATTGAAGGAAAATCGCCCCGGAGGATAGCCCCGCATCCTTGCCTCGGGAACCTGGGCAAAGAGCTCTCGAATAGGAGTGAATGTCCCCGTATAAGTAGCCGGATTGCTCCGCGGAGTGCGCCCGATTGGCGATTGGTCAATATTGACCACCTTATCTATGTATTCGGTGCCCATAACGCCGTCGCATTCGCCTGGCCGGTCTTTGGCCCGGTAGAAAAGCCTGGCTAGTTTCTTATACAGAACTTCGTCAATGAGAGAGCTTTTGCCACTTCCAGAAACACCAGTGATGCAAACAAACTCGCCTAGAGGAATATGGACGTCAATGTTCTTCAGATTGTTTTCCCTAGCGCCTCTGATAATCAGCTCTTTCCCCGAGCCAAGGCGACGCCGAGATGGCATCAGAATTTGCTTCGCTCCACTAAGATACTGCCCTGTTGTTGACTTGGGGCAACTCACAATGTCGGCTAACATCCCGGTGACAACAATTTCTCCTCCCTGCTTACCCGCCCCAGGACCTAGGTCAATGATGTAATCGGCAGCTCTCATCATAGTCTCGTCATGCTCTACCACGATTATGGTATTGTCCAAGTCCCTGAGGCGTTTCAACGTTGTTATCAGGCGGGAGCCATCAGCGGGATGTAAGCCCACTGTGGGTTCATCACAAATATAAAGCACACCAGTAAGGCCGCTGCCGATCTGAGTGGCTAAATGAATTCTCTGTGCCTCACCACCACTCAGTGTTGCTGATGGCCGATCTAAGGTCAAATAACTCAAGCCTATGTCCCTGAGAAAACCTAACCTGGCATGGATTTCCTTGATAATCTGATTGGCTATCGTGAGTTCCCGGGAGCTCACCTGGTTAGGTAGCTTTTCCACCCATTCCAGAGATTCTGTAACAGATAGAGTGGTAACCTCCATGATGTTTTTGCCATCAACAGTAACCGCCAAAGATTCCGGTCTCAGCCTCTTCCCTTGGCACACAGGACAAGGATGAGATGACATATATCGTTCGATATCAGCTCTAACGCTGTCAGAATCGGTTTCCCGAAAGCGCCGCTCCAAATTCGGTATTACCCCCTCAAAGGTTGTGTAATACTGACGCATCCTGCCATAGCGATCTTCATAGGTGGCTAAGACCGTCTGACCACCATCGCCATAGAGAATCAAACGAAGTTGACTGTCAGTCAGATTCTTGACTGCGGTGCCTAGAGAAAACCCATAGCGATGAGCCAGGGATTCCAAAATGCTGCTGTACCATGTGCTCATCGCTCCGTTCCGCGCCCAAGGTTGAATAGCTCCTTCAGCCAAGCTGAGCTCTTTGTCAGGGATAACCAAATTGGGGTCGATTTCCAACTTGAGTCCCAATCCAGTGCAGGCGGGGCAAGCGCCATGCGGACTGTTAAAGCTAAATGTTCTTGGAGCGATTTCCCCAAGGCTAACGCCACAGTAGACACAGGCGAAATGTTCCGAGAAAAGCACTTCCTGGCCATCAAGAACTTTGATAAGTACCACACCTGAGCCCAGTTTCAACGCTGTCTCGATAGAATCAGCCAAGCGTGTGGCATTTTCACCCTTCTCTACCTGCAATCGGTCAACCACCGCCTCTATGCTATGTTTCTTATTCTTATCGAGACAAAATTCCTCAGAAAGGTCATGAACCTGCCCATCAACTCGAACTCTGACAAATCCCGCCTTCTGTAAATCCTGGAGTATTTGTTGATGCTCCCCCTTGCGATCTCTAACCAGCGGTGCCAGAATCATAATCCGCCTCCCCGCAGGCATCTCTTGGACAGCATCCACGATTTGTTGCACTGTCTGGCGCTGGATTTCGCGCCCACACTCGGGGCAATGGGGGTGTCCAATGCGGGCAAAGAGCAAACGCAAATAATCATAGATCTCTGTCACTGTACCTACAATGGATCTCGGGTTGTGAGGTGGTCCTTTCTGATCAATGGAGATAGCCGGGCTAAGCCCCTCAATGTAATCAACATCGGGCTTCTGCATTTGCCCGAGGAACTGGCGGGCATAGGCAGAAAGAGATTCTACGTACCGTCGCTGGCCTTCGGCATATATGGTATCGAAGGCTAGGGAGCTTTTCCCTGAGCCAGAGACACCAGTGACGACCACTAGCTTGTTTCTGGGGATAACAACATCTATGTCTTTGAGATTATGCTCCCTGGCACCTTTAACGAATATGGCTTCTGGCATGATATTCTATTCTAGCATCACTATCAATGCTGCTCAAAGGGAGCATAATTGGAAGGCTTAGGTGTCACCCCGAACGCGGTGGACGGCCTCTAAATGACCAACCGCTATAACTAAATCAGACCAGTGAAGTTTGCTAACAATGGTGCTAGTGACAACGAGACTACAGACATCAACTTGATCACTATGTTGAGAGATGGCCCAGCAGTGTCTTTCATCGGGTCACCAGCAGTATCGCCCACTACTCCTGCTTTGTGGGCCTCTGAGCCTTTACCTCCGAAGTGCCCCGCCTCAATCCACTTCTTGGCATTATCCCAGGCACCGCCAGCATTGTTTAGAGTGACAGCCAGAACAAAACCCATGGCAATAGAGCCGGTAAGGAAGCCAGCAAGAGCATATTTGCCCAGGATGACTCCCACAAGTATGGGCGCGATTATCACCATTAGCGAGGGAACCAGCATCTGCTTCAATGCCGCTCTGGTGGAAATATCTACACATTTGCCATAATCTGGACTGGCCGTTCCTTCCCTTAAGCCTCTTATCTCACGCCACTGACGGCGAACTTCAGCTACAATAAGCTCTGTAGTTACACTCACAGAATTCATGGTCATGGCACAGAAAACAGCAGGCATGAGCGCACCTATGAATACGCCAGCGATAATATGTGGATCCAACAGGCTCAACTGAGACCATTCGATTTCTGCATGTAGAATGAATGCGAGAAGCAGAGCCACTGCGGTCAAGGCGGCGCCGCAAATTGCAAATCCTTTGCCTGTGGCTGCTGTAGTATTGCCTAGAGAATCCAGAGCATCTGTCCGCTCACGCACCTCTGGGGGGAGCCCTGCCATCGTGGCGATTCCCCCGGCATTGTCGGATATGGGCCCATAGGCATCGGTAGCCAAGGTAATGCCCAGGGTGGACAGCAAGCCGATGTCAGCCATTGCTACACCATAAATGCCGGCAAACTGATAAGCTATAATCATAGCTATAACTATCAGGAGGACCGGTGGCCAGGTGCTCATCAGACCATTGGCAAAGCCACGAACTATAGTGGCGCCAGCCCCTGTAGTGGAGGCCTGTGCAATCTTCAACGTCGGCTTAAAGGCGTAAGAGGTATAGTAGTTTGTGCTCTCCCCTACAAGGGCACCAGCTATAAGGCCGGCAAGCACCGCCCAGAAAATCCCTAAACTGGCTCCCAGGAAATGAATTACTAAGAAGGAAAATATTGCTGTTAACACTATGGCGCTATTTGTGCCTCGGCGTAGTGCCCCCAAGAGGGCAGCCATCTCTGGCTTTTCCCCTACTTTCACCAGAAAACAGCCAACTATGGCAGCTACAATTCCTCCAGCACGAACCAGAAACGGAAGCCACCAAGCAATCTGAACATTGGGAACCAGGTGAAACGCTTTGCCACCGACAGCCATTGCTCCCGTGGCAACCAGACATAGTGCCATGGTGGCGACGATAGACTCAACGTAAGACTCGAAGAGGTCAGCACCCATGCCAGCCACATCGCCGACATTATCACCAACGAAGTCAGCTATCACTGCAGCATTCCTGGGGTCATCCTCTGGTATCCCTGCTTCCACTTTGCCCACCAAATCAGCCCCAGAATCAGCTCCTTTGGTGAAAATGCCTCCACCTACCCTAGCAAAAAGAGCTACACCTGATGCACCAAAACCATAGGCAGGGATTATCTCTAGGAATTCGTCCATAGCAAGGTTGTGGAACGCGAAATAAAGGATAGACAATCCTATAAGGCCAATGCTGACCACAGTCATCCCCATCACCGCACCCCCTCTGAAGGAAACCCGCAGCCCTTGATTCAAGCTTTCTTGTGCTGCCACGGTGGTTCTGCTGTTGGATCTGATAGCCATATTCATGCCAGCATAGCCCGCACCCATAGAACATAACGCGCCAAAGACGAAAGACACTGCTACTCTCCAGCCTAAAGCAGGAATGAATGCCAGGATAATGGTTACCACAACCACGAAAATAAGCAATGTGCGGTATTCCCTGCTCAGAAAAGCCAATGCCCCTTCCTTGATAGCAACAGAGGCTTGTTTGACCAGCCCCGAACCCTCGTCTTGCTTCAAAACATAGCGCGCAAAGTAGCCAACCACACACCCGCCTAGAATGCCACAAATAACAGATATCCAAACGAGATCCATAACGCCTTACCCCCTATGTAGGAACATAAAAATAAGGACGCTTAGACCAAATCCAAGCGCCCTTACCTTTCTCATTGAAGTAGCCATAACAAGGGAACAAGTCTAATACATATACCCCCTTCTCGTCAA
>CAZJGF010000056.1:0-9878 GCA_964545665.1 uncultured Dehalococcoidales bacterium | reverse complement strand
TGGGAATGCTTGCCAGACGATTGTACCCCGGTATTGTGCTATAAACATTCATAATACAGCCATTATAGCGCCCTTTCATAACCCATGTATGTGTCACCTATCTATCTGAACTAGATCATGGCTGGGCATTGTTGACTAAAATACCGTCTCTGTGTATATTGGCTAAGTTGCGTGAGGCCTGAATGAAAGTTTCAGGTGTCAAGATTATCGGCGGTTTATGAACGTTGGTGTTTGCCGAATAGAGCTTCATCTTCCTGAGAATGAGTCCCTTAAGGGTAAACGGCAGATAGTCAAGTCTATTATTGCCCGGCTGCAAAACAGGTATAACGTTTCTGTGGCTGAGATTGATAATCAGGAGTTGTGGCAGATAGCAACTCTGGGTATTGCTTGCGTCAGCAACCACAGAAGGCATGCTGATGAGACTTTGTCTGGTGTGGTGAAGTTCATTGTTCAGAGTTATCCTAATTTAGAAATAGTGAAGTCGGAAATGGAGATTTTCCCAGCTCTTTAAAGGGTTAATGGACGCTGCTGCTTTCCTTCATCACCTTGTCACTTCGCCTGACTATAGGCAGCAGATGGTTCACACGGAGCATATTCCTGCGCAGGATGCTATTTTTGGCCAGTTAGATAAGCCTCTTCATCCTGCCCTTGAGGCACGCCTCCAATCCTTGGGCATATCAGCTCTCTATTGTCACCAGTCAGAGGCATTGAATGCTATTCTTGCTGGCAGGAATGTCATCGTAGCTACACCCAGTGCTAGTGGCAAGACATTGTGTTATCACCTGGCAACGCTCGAAGCAATGCTAAATGACAAAGACAGCCGGGCTCTCTATATCTTCCCGACCAAGGCTTTAGCTCAAGACCAACTGCGTAGCCTGAAAGAAATTGCTTGTCCAGCATTTATTTCTGGGGATGCGATAGCTACTTTCGATGGTGATACGCCGCAGGCTGAGAGGGTGGGCATAAAGAAACAGGCCAGGGTAGTGCTGACCAACCCCGATATGCTCCACCTTGGCATTTTGCCCAATCACCAGTCTTGGGCCAGGTTATTCCGCCGCTTGAAGTATGTGGTGATAGACGAAGCTCATGTTTATCGCGGCGTCTTTGGGTCTCATATGGCTAACGTGCTGCGGAGATTACGGCGACTTTGTGCTTGTTATGACTCCGCCCCCCAGTTTATCTGCTGCTCGGCGACTATTGCCAATCCCAAGGAGCATGCCGAAAATCTGGTTGGCTTGCCTTTTGAGGCTGTCACTCAAGATGGTTCACCACACGGCGAGAAGTATTTCGGCTTCTGGAATCCGCCAATCATTGATGGGGCCAAGAGCACTCGGCGCAGCTCCAATACTGAGGCTACTTTCCTTCTTACCGAGCTAATTCAGAACTACATTCGCAGCCTCGTCTTTGTCCGAAGCCGTAAGCTGGCCGAGCTTATTTATCTTTATACCCGAGGGCAGTTGTCTTCGTCATTAGCCGACAAAATCAGCCCCTACCGAGCAGGCTACCTTCCTGATGAAAGGCGGCGAATTGAGCGGCAGTTTTTTGAAGGCGAACTCTTTGGCTTGGTGGCTACGACCGCTCTGGAATTGGGCATAGATATTGGTGATCTGGAGGCTACGGTGCTTACTGGCTACCCGGGAAGCATTGCCAGCGCCTGGCAGCAGGCAGGGCGCAGCGGCAGAAGCACAGGTAGCTCATTGAGCTTCCTCGTTGCTCAAGATAATCCACTTGACCAGTATCTAATGCGTAATCCTGATTTCTTCTTTGCTAAGAACTTCGACAATGCCTTAATCAATCCTGATAACCCTTATGTCTTGAAACCTCACCTTCTTTGCGCCGCCTGGGAGAAAGCTCTGGATGATAAGGACAGGGAATTCTTTGATAGCAATATGGAGGCTGCGTTGGCTGAACTGGACCAAGAGAGCAAACTGAGGAAACACCAGGGGAGATGGTATCTTTCCCCTGCTATCACCTATCCAGCCCAAGATGTGAGTATAAGGGCGATGTCAGGGCAATATGCCGTCATCGACGTATCCCATGGCTGCTTATTGGAGACGGTGGAGGCCAGTGTTGCCTTCTTCCAGGTACACCCCGGGGCGATATACCTTCATCGGGGCGAATCGTATCTCGTAACACGGCTTGATTTGGTCAAGCAGACTGCCTTGGTAGAGCCGACCTCTGTTGGTTACTACACCCAGACTAAGGAAATCACCGATATCAGAATTGCAGTGGTGGCTGAGGAAAAGGATTGCCGGGGTGTGAAGGTGTATTTTGGAGATGTTGATGTTAGCACCGCGGTGATTGGGTTTAAGAAGAAGAGGCAGTTCACTGAGGAAGTTATCGGAGAGGAACCGCTTGATTTGCCACCTCTGAACTTCCTTACCAAAGCCTTCTGGTTTGACTTGCCGCAAAGGGCAATCAGTCGGATAGCTGATTCTGGGCTTGACTTTCACGGCGGTTTGCACGCTTGTGAGCATGCCGCCATTGGCATACTTCCCCTATTTGCCCTCTGTGACCGGAATGACATTGGCGGCGTTTCCACTCCTCTTCACCCTGACACCGGGAGGGCGCAGGTCTTTATCTACGATGCCTATCCTGGAGGCATTGGAATTGCCGAAAAGGGATTTGAGATAGTGGAGCAGCTCTGGCAAGCCACCTTTAAGCTGGTGGAGGAATGTCCCTGTGAGGATGGCTGCCCCAGTTGTATACAGTCACCGAAGTGCGGCAACAATAACGAGCCCCTGGATAAGAAGGCCGCGGTGATATTGCTTCAAGAGCTAGCTACTTAAGGGATTTGTTCCATATGCTCTTCTGGGATTGATTGTCAGAGTGATGGAACGGTGAGGAGGCTTGCCGTGTTTTGTCCTTCTTACCGGAAGGCTTAGGAAATGGGTCTGCCTGGTGAGGAACCGAGGCAGACCCGTGACTGAGCCTTTTAGTTTGGCCGTGAGTCTATGCTTGTGTGCGTGCTCCCCAGAAAGTTTGGACTATCTCGTCCGAGGGCTTAGCTGTGGCCATGCTGACTATTACGTAAACGATGACAGAACTGACTATAGCCACAAAGGATTGATGCATGCCTCCTACTTGTAGTTGCGGCAGTACTGTGCTCCCGAGGGCATATATTATCATTCCCCAGCATATTGAGGCTATGGCGCCCCATTGATTGCCTCTCTTCCAGAGAAAGCCCAGAAGTATTGGACCAAACGTGGCAGCTTCCAGCCCCCCAATCGCGAACAGAATAATCCACTGTATCAGCGAGGGCTGTTGCAGGGCCAACCCTATTGCCACTGCTATGCAGCCTCCCATTGTCCATCTCGATGCGCTCTTGAGGCCTCTATCTGATACATCTGGTTTGAGTTCTTTAAACAGGTTCTTGGCGATACTCGAAGCTATTATTATGGCCATGGCTGCAACGGTAGTCTGGATTCCTGCCACGATGCCAGCCAGGACTATTCCTCCTAACGCTCCCGGCATCACATGCATTGCCAGCCAGGGGCCAGCTTCATCAGCTACTGCAAGGCCAGGATTTATTGAACGACCTATTGTTCCCGACATACACAGGAGAAATGTCCACAGGAAAACGAATATCCCTCCCATCCATATGCCCCTCTTGAGGGCTCTGGTATTCTTGTATGTCAGGGCTCCCAGCATGGCATGTGGCATTCCAATTACAAAATATCCAATCAGACAAGCTATGGAGAAGGAGAACGGTGCAGAGAATACGCCGCCCATGGTTGGCGACAGCAAAGTTATGTCCAGGCCGGCAAGGATTTCGCTAGACTTCTGAAACCCACCGGCATAGTGTACTGTGCCTATGAATAGTATTATGCATCCAACGGTCATCACAATACCTTGAACGAGTATGGCGATGGAAGTTCCACGCATACCGCCCAGGACGCAGTAAACCAGCACGACCAAGGACCCCAAGGCTAGAGCACCAAAATACCCTATCCCGGTCATTTGGCTGATGACCCTGGCTGCGCCTACGAACTGGGTTGCCATATATGGCAACAGGAACACGGTCACCAGGATTGCCAGTATCACTATTATTGCCTTGTTTTGATATCTGGCTTTAAACATATCCAGATAAGTGCCAGCATTGACCCTCCTGGCTACCATGCCAACCATCAGTCCTATCGGAGCTAGGAACATCAGGTTAATGAAAGTCTGCATGTTGTTTATGAATACCCATGAGTAGCCGTAGGCATAGCACATCCCTGGGCCAGCCACGAATGTTCCTGCGCTGGCAAGTCCGCCAGCAATGAGTAGAGCCACCACCACGCCCCCCAGCCCTCGCCCTGCAGCGTAGAATTCCTCTTCGTATTTTGCTATCGGAACTCGTTCCACAATGCGGTATGACCATATGCCAATGGCCAGCAATATCAGCGTGTATATTATGAAGGAAACAGTCGCCCAGTTCATTCTTTGCCTCCTTTCCCTCTTTCCTCCTCGTCTGTTAGGGGCAAATCAGGGATGAGTTTTTCTGCCACGAATATCAGCGCTATCACGAATACAACGGGCACCACTATGTTTCCTATTGCCACCCAGCGAGGTAGTCCCCATATATAAGGTTCCGTGCCCATGGTATAGGACAGCCCCATCAGAAATGCCAGGAAAGCAGAGTAGAAAATCCACGAGATGGCCCAGAGCCTTCGCGATACTTTTACTCTTGGATCCTCAATGAACTTCATTTCCATACCTCCTTGAATACCCGCAGGAAATTCTTGCCCAATATGAGCTCAATGTCTTGGTCACTATATCCGCGTTTCACAAGTGCCTCGGTGAAGTTGGGGACCTCTTCATCACCGTAAAGACCTTTCACCGGCGCCACATTTGGCAATTTTGCCAGCGTTTCTGCATCGAGATATTTTAGGACATAGTCACAGAAGTCAAAGCCCAACCCCACATGCTCTATCCCCCCTAGTTCCACTATGTGATCGAGGTGATTCACAAGGTGTTCGAGGTCTGGATTCTTGTCGTCCACAAAAATACTGGCAGAGTTCATGCCGATTACACCGCCGTTGTCCATCACCGCCTTAATCTGGTCGTCGGTAAGGCATCTTGGATGGTCTTGTAGTGCTCTGCAGTTGGAATGAGAGGCGACTACCGGGGCCTTGGTGAACTCCATGACGTCCCAGAATCCCGGCTCGTTGAGATGAGAAACGTCGATTACAATGCCTAGATTATTGCACTCCTCAATGACCTTCACCCCGAAATCGGTGATTCCTCCTGGCTTGCCCTCTTTCCGTGGGAAGAAGTGGACCCCATCGGCAACGTAGTTTCTTAGCGCATGGGTTAGAGTCAGCATCCGCAAGCCAAGGATATGGAATATGTGCAGAAGCTCAATATCGTTGCCGAGTGGCTCAGCACCCTCCATCCCAAGTATCAGCCCTATCTTTCCATCCTTCTTAGCCTTCTCAATGTCCTCAAATCCGGTGATTTGAGTGATGCTCGGCGATTCGTCAACTTCCTTATGCAGTGCGGCAGCGATATCTAGCCCGTCCCTCAAAGCAAGCTCGGGGACATGAGACCAATCAACGAAAATGACTGCTACCCGTATATCTATGCCCGCTTTCCTCATCATCGGAACCCACTCTTCCTCTATAACAGCTTTTCTGCCTTGCTTGCGCTTGGGAGTGACGTCACACAGCATGTCGGAATGGGCGTCCACCAATATGGAGCGTTGATGTAATTCTTTCGCATCCTTAGCTGTTCTTTGTTCCATTACCTCATGTGAACCTCCTTCTCGTTGGTGTCTCGTGGCTTTTCCCCTCATAAAGAGTCGTCTATAAGCACCTCCTTCTTCAATTTAGTCGCCGCTCAACCTGACAGCCTTACTGTATGCCTTTCTGTCTGATGTTCACCTCCTCTTAGAGATTTCGCAGGCGAAGCCCGTCTATGACACTTGGGATACCTTCATCCTCATGGCTGTTAAGAAGATACTGGTTGACTTCTTCTGTCATGGTTATGTCGCAGAACTATGCAGCTTCCTTCGGAAAATGTCAATACCTGCTAAGCTCTACAGCCGGAGCCTCATCAACATAAAGACCTGGACCAGACCATCCCTAGCGCAGAACGTTGAAATACATATTGATAAGGGTGGTGTCAAATTCTCTGAAGAGTTAAGGTGACATTTTCGCCGGACAGCAACGCAGCTTTCGGATGACTGTGCCTTGAGATATCTGCCGGCAGTAATCTAAGTTCTTCTGATAACTCTTCCTGGTCTTTCCTCGGTGAATTCATTTCCACTCAGGACTATTGCACCATTTACTATTACATATTCAATGCCACTGGGCTTTACCCGAGGGTCCTGATAGGTAGCCCTGTCAATTATGGTCTTCGGGTCAAATATGGTTATATCTGCATCAAAACCCTCTCTCAATAAACCTTTGGTCTTAAGATTAAACCTCTGAGCCGGTAAGGAAGTCATCTTTCTTATTGCCTCTTCCATGGTCATTAGGCCCTTCTCTCTCACGTATCTACCTAAGACCTTGGGGTAAGTGCCAAAACCTCTAGGATGGGGTTTGCCAGCCTGAGTATGAGGCACAGCATCGGTTATGACAGCAACTCCAGGATCACAGACTATCCTTTCTACATCTTCTTCGTCCAATAGGAAAATAACCATCATACATTTAGCTCCTTCGTCTGCGGCTAGGTCAAACAGCGCCTCGTAAGGGTCCTTGCTTAGCTCTTTGGAGATCTCCAGCAGGCTTTTACCTTCATATTCGGGGTGATGCCAGGCAGCCGAAATCACGATGCTTTGCCAACCTTCAACTCCTTTCACAAAGTTCTGCCAATCAGTTCTCTCTTCTATATATTTCTTAATCTCTCTCCGAGTTTCCCGGTCTTTAAGTCTTTCAACAAGCCTTTGTTCACCGCCAGCATAAACCCATGGTGGAAAGAGAGCGGTTAAAGTAGCGCTGCCAGCGGTATAAGGATAAGCGTCCACAGTGACATCAATACCGTCGGCCCTGGCCCTCTTGATCCTGGCCAAGGTTTCTATGCTCTTACCCCAGTTTGCTTTATTTGAAATCTTGTGGTGCGATATCTCGACAGGCACATTTGCCTCGCGGCCTATTCTTAGGGCTTCCTCTATGGCCTGTGGCTCTAGGTCTCCTTCGTCTCTCATATGCGTAGCATATAGGCCTCCATATCGGCTTACCACTTTGGATAGCTCAACCAGTTCTTCGGTCTCGGAATATGCTCCTGGTGGATAAATCAGCCCGGTAGACATGCCAAAAGCTCCCTCCTCCATGCTTCCGGCTAGTAAGTTCTTCATTTCTGCAAGCTCTCCCGCTGTAGGCCTCCTGCTGTCGAAACCCATGACAGCAATTCTTAGGGCACCGTGTCCTACTAAGTTGGCTACATTCATACCTATTGGAATTTGCTCTAGCCTGTCCAGGAACTCAGCGAAGGAGCGCCATTTGGTAAAATCGAGTTCCATTTGAATTTCTGCAGTATACTGGTTCAGAAAAGGAATTGTCTCCGTGTTTACTGGGGCGACGCTGACTCCGCAGTTTCCGTTGACTACTGTGGTCACCCCTTGCTGAAGTTTTGCCTTATTAAGTGGATCTTCAAAGAATACAACATCGTCATGACTATGGATATCAATGAATCCTGGAGCAACAACTAATCCTGCTCCATCAATAGTCCTATGTGCTGTTCCTTCAGCGATTTCCCCGATTTTTTCGATTTTCCCTCTCTTTATTCCTAAGTCTTGTCTAAGCCAGGGGTTCCCACAACCATCCACAATTCTCCCGTTCTTGATGACTAGATCGAATGACACGATGGCACCTCCATTTTTGTTTCTTACTGCTGATTCTAGATTAGGAGCAAGCAACCGTCAACAGTTCCACACCTTGCCTGTCCTTCTTAGACAGCCTGTGGATGTTTACCAGACGATTGTATCCCGGTTTGTGCTATAAATATTAATAATGGGGCCACTATAGTCCCCTTTCATAGCCCGTGTATGTGTCACTAAGCTATCTGAGCCATATCAGTCTAGCCTGTTTTAGCTTGGCTTGGAGCAATAATAATTGACGGGTCATTCACTCAGTAAATAGACTGCCCGCGACTTATCGACAGTGCAAAGGGGCGGAAATATGATTGAATTCAGGGGTTTGGTACTTCTAGTGTTGCCGAATTGAGTGTGGCAGAAGTTGGCCCTGGAGCTTGGCGCCGAATTACTGAGAGGAGGTGAGGCCATGTAAAGGGTATATACAGCCTGGCAAGAGGGATAGCACACTAGAATTTGGAAGAGAGGAGGTAATTGAAAATGGGGAAGAACGTGCCAGAGGTGGTTATCTAGGTTTTACCCTGATATACAAAATAGTAATAGGGCTGGTTGTTGGGGTTATTGTCGGGGTAATCGTTGGACCTGCCATAGCGCCGGTGAAACCACTAGGAGACTTCTTTGTGACATTGCTTAAGATGTGTATCATGCCAATAGTCTTTTTCTCTCTTGTGGTGGGTTCAGCTAGTATATCACCGGTACGAGGAGCGAGAATCGGCGTCAAGACCGTAGTTTTTTACCTGGTGACAACATTTATTGCTGTCCTGATAGGCTTGGGTATAGCAAACCTGTTCCACCCAGGATTAGGCCTGGCGCTTGTTGGAGAAGAGGTAGTGACGGAGGTAGTAGCGCCGTCAATAAAAGCTGTCTTGGTTGGTCTAATACCAACGAATCCATTTGGAGCTTTGGCAGCAGGACAGGTGTTGCCGACAATAGTATTCGCGATACTGGTGGGGACAGCACTGTCTTATCTAAAGGAGCTCAAAGTTTCCAGAATTGCTGAAGCCAGCGATACTGTGTTAAGAGTTCCTGATGGATTGGCTGAAGTGATGTACAGGCTGGTGCGCTGGATATTGGAAGTTGCTCCCTGTGGTGTATTTGGGCCTGAGATTATTCATTATTCGTCAGTTTATGGGGGAGCGTTGAGGATATGGAGGCTTAATCCTGCCAGATTTTGGCCGAGAGCTAGGGATGCCACGATTACGGCTTTTGTCACCAGAAGTAGTAGCGGAACTTTGCCGGTTACCATGAGTGTTGCTGAGCAAAGGCTGGGAATGGATAGAGGAGTATATTCTTTCACCCTACCGCTGGGGGCCACGGTAAATATGGATGGGACCTGTCTATACCAGGCAGTTTGCGCCATGTTCATAGCCAATGCCATAGGAATGCCTTTAGCAATAGGGTCACAGGTGGTAATTATGCTAACCGCGGTCCTTGCCTCTATAGGCACAGCCGGAGTCCCTGGGGCTGGGGCGATAATGCTTATCATGGTTCTTGAATCGGTGGGACTACCTCTCGAAGCAGGCTCATCCGTAGCTATTGCTTATGGAATGATACTGAGCATTGACGCCATACTGGATATGGGGAGAACTAGCTTGAACGTTACTGGTGACCTGGCAGTTACTTCGATAATTGCGAAAACTGAGAAGATGCTAAACTTGGACTTCTGGCGTGGAGGAGCAAAGGTTAAGGCGTAAACATTGTTAGGTTAGTACTTTGCAAGGTAGTATGATGCAATAGGCGAAAGGAGGCTGCCTCAAGATTAAAGGGACTCATCTTGACAGGGCAAAAGCCAAGGGACTGGGTTTAGAAAGAAATAATCGTAGATTTGCTAGGTAATGTCGGGATAAGCTTCTCTCTCCAGGCGTTCTTTCCGGCCTACATGTTGGGTCTTTGTTTTGGAGGCGTACCTTGTTCGATGCTCAATTTGCTGCTACTTGATTGTGTTTGCCCCTTTTTTAACTTGGTGATTCTAGACTATGATAGACAGGGAAAGCGTATTAATTTATATTAATAATGTGGTCTATTTAGGGCATGATTTTCCCGTGGAGGTGAACCAGAAATGACGCGAAGCATAAGCAACATA
>CAZJGF010000055.1:0-10016 GCA_964545665.1 uncultured Dehalococcoidales bacterium | reverse complement strand
TCTAGTATCGACTATTATTAGCAGCCGCCCCATGTTCGTGCTTATGGCCGCCCTTGTTCTGAGCCGCTTGTCGCCCATGTTCCTGAAGTGGCGTTACGGCAAATGGATTCTAGCCATGCGGCTCATCGCTACCGCCATGATTGTTAGCGGCATAGCTATCATCCACCTTGTGTGATTAACAACTTATGCTGCGATAAGGATCTTAATAACAGCATTGCCATAAAACCGAAGGTTATTCTCCAATCTATGCTAACAGTTAGACTCTGCTGCCAACCCCATTCGCCTTCCCCTTACGGCTGCGCCACCCCAATGGCATGATTAGTATCAATGCCACAGTAATCAGCCCAGCTACGATTAAGAACGGTATCCGATAGCTACCGGTTAGATCAAATATGTGGCCAGCCAGGAGCGGGCCAATAGCCCCACCAACTGCGCCAACGGCAATAGCAATTCCGAAGATTGCACCCTGGGACTTGGTTCCAAACAATTGGGCCAGCAGCGGCGAGATGAGGGCGAAAAAGCCACCGTGGCCGAACCCATATACAGCAGCAAACAGGTACAACATCCACAGCTCTTTGGCCGTTTGCAGCCAGAGTAAAGCTCCTAACATAGGAAGAAAGCAAATAGCCATTGCCCGCTCATGGCCGATTTTATCGCCCAGCTTGCCCATTACAAGCCTGCCGGCAATGCTTACCCCTCCGATGGTGGAGAGCACATTGGCAGCGTTTGCCGGCGAAATACCGATATCCTCTGCGTGAGGAACAATGTGAACCATCAAAGTCTGAACGCAAAAAGTGACGCACAGGTATGCGGCGCAGACCGTCCATAATTGTCTCAGGTGTATCGCCTCCTGAAGGGATAGCCCGGCCTCTACCGAATCGGACCGGCCGGCATCTCCTTTCTCCTCACCATCGGCAAACTGCCCCGTCTGAGCCGGGTCACGCTTGAAGAGCTGGGCGACGGACACAAGCGCTACTAGAGCCCCAGCCCCCAGAACAGTATAGGCCGTGCGCCAGCCGTAGCCAGCAACGAGGCGACTGGCCACCAGCGGTATAGCCATCATCCCGGCGCCTGTGCCGACTTTGGTAATACCGGTCATCGCTCCTCTTTTCTTAACGAACCATCTGCTTACCGTGGACAGCGGGACAACATCCGCAGCGCTCATGCCTACAGCTATTATCAGGCTGTAATAGAGATAAAGCTGCCAGATGCTGGTAACCTGCGCCATCAGTAGATAGGCCAGGCCGAAGAAGAAGCCGCAGCCGGTCATGACCCGCCTGGGGCCGAACCTATCGCTCAAGGTCCCAGCGACGATGCTGATGAAGCCAGTGAGGAGCCAGCACAATGAGGCAGCACCAGAAATCGCCGCCCTCGACCAGCCAAATTCGCCTATCAATGGCATGAAGAAGACGCCGAAAGACTGATACGTACCCCAGAATATTCCCTGGGAGCAAAAGGCAGCCACAACCACCATGTAGCCATAGAAAAACCCTGTTTTCCGGACGCGACCCAGTGGTGATATTCCGTGTTCAGTCAAGACGAGTTCCTTTTACCGCTAAATAGGATGCTGAATCCGTGTGCCGTCGCCAATGTCAGCACAAACCAGTAATTGCTAATTTAGGTGGCAGTCCTGGCTTTGTCAAGCCTCAGCAGCATCTGACTATTGGCTTTTCCTGGTGGGCCTGGTGAAATCCCATACGAACAGGTTAGGAAAGAGCCAGGGAAGGAGCTGTATGCCTCTCTGCTCAAAGATTCAAGAGTACCGGATGGGGTGATAGATAGCGTGGTTCCAGGCAGAAGCGCTCTCCAGAAATTACACCAAGCAGTGCCCTGCTTTGCCCAGTAGAGGACACCCGCGCTGCAAGGGAAAGGTATAACGCCCTGTTTAGGCGCCCTTAAGCGTAGCGAGTTGGGCCAGGGCATCATAACTGTAATCAGCCGGCGAGCCTACACGAAAAGTATCAGGCAGTGTCACTGAGGGCTCGCCCTTTATTGATTTTACCAGCTCGAAGGCCTTCTTCACACGGGTCTCGTCACCCTCCAACGCCAGCACTACCGCGCCCTCAGAGCCGCCCACACCCCCGGAGCAGATGTGAACAGCCTTAACGCCGGCAAGCACAGCTAAGGCCTGTATCTCGGTGACCAACTTGCCGGTGATGGCCGGCACAAGTTTTGCTGGCAATCCTAAACTGTACTTGTAGTAGTAAATGCCGCTGTGATTACAAGCCTCCATGACCGAGGGGACCATCTTCTCCAGGCCCGCCGCTATTATGAGCTGCGAGCCCCGGGACGTCACTATAGGCGTGAACATGCCCCAGGTGCCTCCCTTCAGTGAAGAGGTCATAATCCCAGCATTGCCCTCCTTGTCAATAGCGTTGGCCCCTTTGATGAACACGTCGTCAGGCCCAAAATCCAGTATCTCAACGTTCGAGTCAGCATTTTCCACCACTTTGCCCTTGCGTATTACGTGCCAGGTGCAAGGGGGTGGACCTGAGTTAGCGTCGGTCATCCCATTAACGACCATGCCTATAGTCTGGCCCGCTTTGGGCTCCACTGATATTTTGAACAGTTCCTCACTAATATAGGCGCTGGTGATACCTCTGGCGATAATAATCATCCCATTTTTCCAGGCATTCTGCACCTCGGGAAGAGCCGCCACTGCTTTAGCCAACAGTCGCCTGGACTCCGATGGGTTCAAGGTCACCAAGGCCGCGATTTTCTTTGACCCCGGCTCAGGAATGTTTACCTCGTAGAACATAACTTCCTCCTTAGAAATAGATATTACGACTTAACAGCATGCGTCGCTTCACAAATCAACTGGTTTCGCTATGTTACCTGCCCATTCGCTAGCTGTCAAGGCCTGTGACAAGCCCAAAACCTGCTTCCCAGCCCGAAGCGACAGTCAGTAAATCAAAAACAGGCTAACTTGGGAGCTGTCCTGCCTCTTTGTTCCCAGGCACCTCGCGCTGTTCAATAGACAGGACTTTTAGAGCAATCTCTAGCCTGAAGTTGGATTTCAGGTAGCTCTAGGATATAGTTACAGCTACTATGGCCAGGCAGCATTTGATTTTGACATTGGGAGTCGTATCCGTTTCCTTCGCCGCTATCTTCATCCGTCTGGCGGAGGCTCCGCCCCTGGTCATCGCTGCCTACCGGCTGTGTCTGGCTTCTTTGTTCGTCGGTCCCGCTGCCTGGATACACTCCAAGCAGGAACTCCGTTATCTGGCCAAAAACAATCTCACTCCGACACTGGTGTCTGGGGCGTTCTTGGCACTTCACTTCCCCCTGTGGATAGCCTCGCTCAGCTACACCACAGTGGCCAGCTCTGTGGTCCTGGTAACCATCAACCCGGTCTTCGTCGCCCTAGCCTCGTACTTCCTCTTTCACGAGAAGCTGAGCAAACAAACCATCTTGGGTATTGGAGTATGCCTCATTGGGGCCATCCTTATCAGCTACGGCGACTGGAGACTCGGGCCAAGACCACTCTTCGGGGATTTGCTGGCACTTCTTGGTGCCCTGACAATTGCTGGCTATTTTCTGATCGGGCGCAAACTTCGGCAGACCACTGGCCTTTTAAGCTACGCATGCCTGGTCTATAGCTCAGCCGCCTTGATTCTACTGGCCTCGACACTTGCTTTCGGCTACCGCCTGTTCGGCTATTCTACTACTACCTACGTGATGTTCGGTCTGCTGGCACTGGTGCCGCAACTCTTGGGCCACCTGTCGCTTAACTGGTCACTGCGCTTTGTTTCAGCCACCCTGGTCACCACAGCCGTCCTCGGCGAACCGGTCGGAGCGACAGCGTTGGCCTTTGCAATATTGGGTGAGGCGCCAACAATCAGCCAGATTGGGGGAGGTATTCTGGTCTTAGTCGGCATCTTTGTCGCCTTTCGAAAAAGCAAACCGCAGATGGGACAACGGTAGCCTCCCAAAGCTCGCTGGTTTAAGGCAAACACTGACTACTGAAAAATATACAGAGAGGCAAGCTGGCCTAAGCGCCTTCCGTCGGTTCTTTGCGGCAGAATCTAATTATCTCAGCAAAGTTATTAACCCTGGTGAGGTTATTAGTCTCCATAATCCCGTCATAAGTGACGTTGATCCAGGGTTTTTGGTATAACGCACTCAGCTTCTCCGACATTGCAGCCACAATGCCACCGGGCATACAGCCATGAGGCATTACCGATATCACGCCGGCGAAATGGGGATTCTCCAGCCAGTCAATTCCGCTACCTATGCTGAGGACTGCCTCGCTGCCACATTTTGGCGAAAGCCAGCGGCGCGAGAATTGCAGCAAATGTGCTGTCGAGGGCTCCCTCTCGTCAATCAGATCCATGAAATGGTTTTCTACTGACCGCTCTTCATGGCTCTGTATCCGCTGCACTATATAACTGACTATCATCCTTATGAGCTTTCGGTCCCAGATGGCGTCCTCAACATGCCGGTGCATAATGTATTTAATCCACTCACCCATGGGGGAAACAACAACTTCCAGGCCAGCATCTTCGCATACTTTTAGCAGGTTATTGTTGCTGAATTTGTTGGAACGTAAGAAAATCTCACCGTTAATACCAACCAGTGGCTTCCTGGGCATGTCAGGATTGATGAGAGATTTAAAGTCGGAGGTAGCCTGGTGCAAGAGGTCACTGAACCGTTCTTTCCCGCGAATGCGCTCCACAAGCCTGCCTACATAGTCCTGGAACAATTTGCCGGCTGCCCCCGCCTGTTTTTCATAAGGACGGGTGCGCCAGAGCAATTTGTACAAACAATCCGCGGCTACGCAGCTATTCCAGGCGAGACGCATAAAGGTGATCTGATTGGAGCGGGAGCCAAGGTCTATGTCCTGATAGGCATCGTTTGACACGCTGGTTCGCATGGGAAGGTCAATTCCCAGGTTCTTAAACATTCGGACCTGTTCTCCAGCATAATGCCCCAGACGGCACGGACCGTATGCCCCGGCCATAAACGCCTCAAATTTCCCCGCGTGATTGCCATTATCATGCCAGAATCTAAGAAAGCCCCCTAGAGTCACCCGATAGGGCAGACATTCTACACCCGATGTTACCTGATTGGCATAGGAGAGGTCGCGTTCGTCCGGCTCAGGAAGCACAAGCGCTCCAATTCCGTAGGCTTCCATCGCCGCGCCTATGACGTCAGCATGCGCTGACATGTTGGGTAGGAGAAAGGTCTTGTTTGACTTAACCAACGTGGGCACTCCCCGGTAGATTTTCTCAGGCGAGACCTTACTCTGCATAGCCGAACGCGCGAATCCTTTAATCGTATCAACAAAGGCCTCGAGGCGGGTAACGATACCGGCCTCGGCTGCATGCTCGTCAATTTCCAGCTCTCCGAAGGGCTTGCCACCCATAATATCCTCCACCATTGGGAGTATGAATGAGTTAGGGCCGCAGCCGAAGTTTGTCAGAGCCAATCCATATAGCTGTGGGTCTTCTGCTGTGGTGACAGCAGCAGCAATAAACTTGCTTTCATAGTACCAGTATGGGCGGTCTTGGTAGTCCTTGGGATTCACTGTTTCAAGGGGCAGGAACTCAAGGGGTACAGGCACCACACCCAGTTGAGCCAGTTTTTCAGCAATGCCAAGGTTTGCCCCTGAATCCTGCGACATATACGACCTGGCGAACAGCACCACCCCCAGTTTGTCGCTCTGGTGCAGTTCCTCCAGAAGCCTTTTGCCAAGCGCCGCTTGCTCTGCCTCGAAATCCTGCTGAGCTTTGATGCCAGCCATGGCTGCCTTCTTGCCTTTGCTTTTGCTGAACCCCATCTTCACAGCGACATCGCTAAGATTTCTTATCACGTCGGCAGTCCCGTGACTGAAATCAAGCGTGGGTATCAACAGCCGTTCCCCGAGGTTAACCATCTGACGTATTATGTATGGCGCTGCCTGGATCAGAGGACAGGAGTACTTCTGATTCTCCTCCCCATCCATCTCACCCAGCCGGATAGCTGAGGGATAGAGAACATAATCAACTTCATCAAGCATTGCAGCATGCCCATGTAGAAGCTTGAGTGGAAAACAACTGTCAGTGTAACTCAATTCGACCGCCTTCCCGATAATCTCCCCGGTGGACTTGCTGGTAACGACACATCTAACATTGAGCGCATTGAGAAAGCCGATAAGCAGTGGAGCAAAGTCATTTACCAGGAGCGCCCTGGGGATGCCCACTGAAGGTCCTGTACCGGAATCTGGCTTATACTTCCCAAAGAGCAATCTTTCCCGGTCGTCAAAGAAGGTCTCTTGCTTTGCCTGGCCGGCGGTGGCATCGTAGCGGTCGCACCGGCTGCCATAGTAGGTGGCCGTCTCTCCTGTCATCTGCATTCGGGTAATAGTGCAGTTGTTGTCACATCCTTTGCAGGTGAATGTGGAAAGGGTTACTTCACTGTCAACAACCTTTTGGAATCCCTTGAACTTCGATTCCCCGCCGGCCATTTCCTCTTTGGCCAGAAGCGCTGCACCTATCGCCCCGCTTATTTCTTTGTGCTCTGGTACAGTCAGTATTTTCCCTTCAAGTTCCCGGTGGAATGCCGACTCAACCGCCTTGTTATAGAACACCGCCCCGGTGAGGATAACCTTGTCGCCCAACCTTCTATTACCCACCACTTTGGAGAGATAATTCTTGGCTATACCAATGGCAAGGCTGGCAGTGATTACTTCCAGCGGCAGGCCCTCCTGCTGGGCTGAAGCTACCGCCTGACCCATAAAGGCGGCACACCTCGTTCCCAGGTCAATGGTATGCGGCGCTGCGAAGGCAAGATTGGCGAACTGACCATCGGTTACGGAAACACCGAGCATTTCAGCCAGTTCATCAATGAAGCTTCCTGTCCCAGCAGCGCAGGCCTTGTTCATCTGGTAGTCAACGACAACGCCCTTTCTCTTGATAACCAGCTTGGAGTCCTGGCCCCCAATCTCAATGATGTCCGCCTCAGGGTCTAGCTCCACGGCGGCTCTCGTCTGTGCCGTGATCTCGTTCTTAATCAGGTCTGCCCCAATGAAGCTGCCAATCAGGTATCTACCGGAACCAGTGACACCCACGCCGGCTATCCTGGCCTTGCCCCCACCATACCGAAGCAAGTTCCTGAAGACTTCCCTGACGGCATCAACCGGCCTGCCAGCAGTCATCAGGTAGTGCTTTGCCAGAACCTTTCCCTTTTCATCAACTATCACTGCCTTGGTGCTGGTGGAGCCAACATCCACTCCAAGATAACCAGTGCACTCGCTCTCTATCCTCTGAACCGCCTGGATATTCTCAGCAGCGACAAAATCTAGCCTGGGCATTTCAAAATAGCGCTGCTTCACATCTGCCTGTGACAGCACAACACTTCGCGAAGTCTTCCCAATCGAAAGTAACGCCGAGCCCAATGCCTCGAAGTAAAGGTAACTATCCAGGACGGTTACCTGCACTTGATGCTTGTTCCTTGCTGAGAGCACCTCATTCAGAGCTTTTGCAATAGCCTTATTGGCAGCAACGCCACCGACAAAGTAGACCGGCTCAACAAAAGTGCCTTTTTTGAGAGAGCCAACCATACGAGCAACACTCTCACACAGCGCATAAAGCATTGGCTCAACTGTCACACCCTTCTGCTGGAGGTGGATGAGGTCGGTTTTGGCAAAGACACTGCATCTGGCAGCTATCCTGGGTGGGGCGCCTTCACATTGCAGCGCCAGGCTGGCAAAGTCTTCCATGCTTATGCCAAGCCTGTATGCCTGTTGCTCCAGGAATCTTCCGGTGCCTGCTGCGCACAGAGGATTGGATGCCACCTTCCACGGCTTCCGCAACCCATCTTCGAGCTCTATCACCAGTGAACTCTGTCCACCAATTTGTATGATAGTTTTGGCGTCAGGGTGGGAATCAAGCACTCCTGAAGCAATTGATAGTGGACTACTGTACTCTATCCAGCCGAGTTCTTTGGGAATGGCTGACCTACCCGATCCCGATACGCCAGCGGCCACAATGTCATCAAGATTGAATCTCTCGCCCAGCCTGGCAATGAGTGAACTGACCGCAGCTCTGGGGCCAGAGCTCACTTTTTCGGTGTCAAACTGAGCAACTCCGCCGTTCTCATCAATGAGCGCCAGCTTGGAATTGACAGAGCCGATATCTACACCCAGAAAGTAACCCATTCTGCAGCCCACAATTGTAACACGAGACGGATTTTGTTAAAAGGCTGCAGTTCAGTTTGTTGCCGAATAAAACTCGGGCAGATATCTTTCTATGCGTGTGTCACTGGGGTATAATGCCAATAGGGGCGAACTGGCTAATCGAGATAGCGAGCGGCAGTGGTTCACAAACGAAGTACTGTAATAGGAAGGTGTGATGCCAATTAGCAGTCGTTTGGGCCGTCTTTTCAGGAATAACGGCTTCATACTTGCACTGGCCTTGGTGATAGGACTGGGCTTTGGACATGGCGCATCTTTCACCAAGGCCACAGTCACACCTGGACTAGCTGTGATTATGACGCTGTCCCTCATGGGTGTCTCTTCTACAATTTTCTCTGATTTCAGGAAGCTGCTGGTACCCACGTTGCTTGCTGTACTGCTGAACTACGTTGTCCTGAGTGGTGCTTTTGTAGGATTAGCATCCCTACTCATAAGAGACTACGAGCTGTGGACCGGGTTCGTGCTTGTGGCTGCGGTTCCCCCCGCCGTTGCTGTCATACCATTTACCTACCACCTTGGCGGCAACATCAACTATTCACTGGTTGGATCAGTCGCTGCGCATCTCATGGCATTCGTCATGGCCCCATTTATCTGTACCGTGCTTCTAGGGACAAGTCTTCTCCAACCGCAGCAACTGCTTATAAGCCTCGCCGAACTGATAGCGGCCCCATTCGTGGTCTCCCGAGTATTGCGGCTAACAAGGATAGCTTCCTGGCTGGAAAAATACCGGGGCACAATTGTTAACTGGGGCTTCTTTCTCGTAATCTACACCATTATCGGCCTGAACCGAGGAGCTTTCTTAGAGCAACCAGATGCCTTGCTGGGCTTGTCCATTGTCGCCTTTGCCTGCACCTTTGTTACTGCATACATAATCAACCGCATAGCTAGGATCCTGGGGGTAGCTAAGCCCAACAGAATAAGCCTTGCCGTGTTGGGCGCCTGGAAAAACTATGGCCTGGCAGGGGCCATCGCCCTGACATTCTTCAGCTCCAAAGCCGCCATGCCTGCGGCAGTAACCACCGCCTTTGCCATACTGAACTTCATCTGGCTTACCTTTTGGACCAAGAAGAGTGGTTGAGAAGGCCTGGAAGCCCGAAGAAATGCGAACAAACGTCACACCAGCTACTTTTTGCTGCTATGACACAAAGAGGATACAATGCTTCACAAGCGTATGACCCTGAGCCTCAAAGCAGACAATAACAGCCAGGGAAAAACAGCATACTTAGTATAGGAAGAGAGCAAATGAATAAGACTTCAATAGGACCTCGAACGCTGATTTACCCCATGCCGGCACTATTAGTTGGTGCGCTTGTCGATGGCAAACCCAATTTTATGACCGCCGCCTGGGGGGGTATCGCCAATAGCGAGCCTCCGATGATTTCTGTTGCCATAAGACATGGCCGATATACCCGCAAAGGCATTACTGAGAACCTGACTTTTTCCGTTAACATACCTTCAGTTGATATGGTAAAGGCGGTGGACTACTGCGGCATAACATCCGGCGCCAAAGTTGACAAGGTGAAGGCTTGTCAGTTCAAGGTGTTTTACGGCAAGCTAGATAACGCCCCGCTTGTTGAGCAATGCCCTGTCAACCTGGAATGCAGGGTTGTACATATCTTGGATCTAGGCAGTCATTCACTTATCGTTGGCAGAATTGAGGAAACCCATGTCACTCAAAGCTGCCTCACCAATGGGGAACCAGACGTTAACAAGGTTAAGCCCCTTATCTACATTACACAACCGGCAAGTCAATATCAGGCTCTCGGCGAGATCGTAGCCAAAGCATTCAGCGTCGGCGAGGAGCTCAAAGCAAGGCAATAGACGCCAAGAATGAGGGCCATAA
>CAZJGF010000054.1:0-10137 GCA_964545665.1 uncultured Dehalococcoidales bacterium | reverse complement strand
GGGCACCCAAAACAAACCCCGGGCCACTCAAACAAATCACCCTACGGGTGCTGGGTCATGATTACAAAACGGTTCGTAAAATGGCACGAACTCACTTCCTTGAAGCGCTAAGGCTGTCAAAGAACAAGGATATCGAGGAGCAGGCAAACGCTCAGTTATCAAGCCTCATGACGATGGAATCAAGATGAGGTGGAACCTCCCAAGTCACCGATATATTATGTCAAGCTATGAACTTTAAAGTCCAGTAAGACAAGCTACCGTGGCAACTTCACGCCGCAGTAGCGGAACATATGCCCGTGCAGCTACTGCGGCATACCTGTTCAGGATGCGTA
Source organism: uncultured Dehalococcoidales bacterium (assembly GCA_964545665.1). Classification (GTDB taxonomy): domain Bacteria; phylum Chloroflexota; class Dehalococcoidia; order GIF9; family AB-539-J10; genus CAZJGF01. Next base: position 9,805 of record CAZJGF010000054.1, on the reverse strand, counting down.
GCCTGGAGGGCTAAGCTTAATGGAGAGCACTATTAGCCCAATTCCAGTAATCAAGACTGCTATGCCGTATATTCGTAGAGGACGGGTGGCGTCGGTAATCAGTTGCGGCAATATTGGCATTATCTCAGGAGGCATGTCATGTAGTAGCCCAGAGATAAGAGTTCCACCGACCATGGAGCCCACGAGGCTGACAGCTCCGGCGATAGCCATGGGTATACCTACATAGAGGGTAATTGGCTTCATATGCCACCATTGTATCAAAGCTATAGCTAATATCATCAAGACAGCCAGACCAATCGACAATTTATAGCCAAGCTGTATATAGCCAACAATCTGTCGTGCTTTCTGGAACTGCGCGGTTACTTCTGGACCCAGAAACGTCTCGTTGAGTTCAATTTGCTCTGGGATTCGGTTGTCTATCTCGGCATATACCAGTGGTAGAAAGGCTTGTATCTGCCCCTGGGAAGCTCCTCCAAGTTCAGGCGGCAGGAGTTCAAGTATAGTTTGCTCGACATTCGCTTTGACACAAGTCCTCACTTGTTCCAGTGGAATGACTATATTGAGCTCCCGCTCTCCCTGAAGATACGCGTAGATGGCATAAACGGCGGTATTGGTCTGGTCTCTTAGCCAGGGTTCCAGCTCGATAATGGTCTCATCCACAAGCTCAGCCAGATAGGGCTCTTCTGCCGGAATCTGCTCCCTCACCTTATCACTGATTATTGAATAGCCATCCAATTTGTCAAGCTCTGAGATGGCAAAATCGGGGTTGAGTATGGTGAGATTCAGGCTGATAACGATGCCCAGGGCAACCAGCGCAGCAACTAGTACAGAACTAAAGATTCCCGAGAAGACGCCTCTGATAATGTGCACTAGGTCAGCCCCTTGCTACTTGCAATATCAAGAGCAACGGCAATACAAATGAAATCGCTAAGCGCCCTCAACAATCTCTATCAGTTCGATATCAAAGACCAAGTCTTGTCCAGCTAAAGGATGGTTACAATCTAACGTCACAGTCAACTCAGAAACGGCAAGCACCACAGCTTTCAGTCCACCAAGTGCAGGTGAATAGAAGTTCATAACCGAGCCAACCTCCAGCTTCGCATCATCCGAGAATTGGCTTCGATCCACCTCAAATACCAGTTCCGCATAGCGCGGCCCGTATGCTTCTTCAGCCGGAATGGTGATGGTTTTCGATTCGCCCGGCTTCATTCCAATCACAGCCTGTTCGAACCGGGGAATTAACTCATTTGAGTCTATGGTAAACTCCAGAGGCCCACGGTCAACAGAGGAATCAAATTCCGTGCCATCTAGCAACTTGCCCGTGTAGTCAACCTTGACAGTGTCGCCACTCTCCGCCGCTCTTTCCACACATCCACTAATCAACATGACTCCCACAAGCAGGGTCCCCACCAAAACCATATGTCTGTTCATCACGGTATCTCGCCTATTATATCATCACCCTAGGGCATTGAACATTACACCCGGTTGGTCATGATGATCCTGGAAACCAATGTTTAGCCAGATGCCATCTCAACATTGAGAGAATTCAGCACCTTACGAACAAACTCAACCGAGCTTCTGGAATCCTCCGCCAGAAAGACGACGTCTGTCTCTGTGGGTTGAGAGACTCCCGTCAACTCTATAGCATGCTTTACGTATGATTCTCGAATCTTATTCAGGTCCAGTTCCTCCACATGTATTTGCTCAACTCGGTCGGGAATCACAATCAACTTCCCAGGGATATTGTCCTTCGGGTCACCCCGCCTTACCTCAATTCCATTCTCCTCAGCAAAGGTAAGCTGCGAAGAGGGCAATTTTCCAGCGCCGGTGTATTCCGTTTCCTGGACTACCAATATCTGCTCTTCATCCAGTTCCCGAGCGAGCGAAATTGCGGCGGTCAGTGAAGTATTCCCTGCCGGGCCACGGTCGAGCCCCTCCAATTTTGCCAGAAGCTCGGTGGTGTAGAAGACTTCCCCCTGAGTCACCAGAACGTACTGATCGAGGTAGCGCAGTGCCCTAGCAGCATTTCTAGGTACATCCGTGCGGTCTGGCCAGGTCAGAAAGGGGATGCCAAAGCCAGAGTGCCCTGTGGTGAAGGACTTGCGGTTAAAATCATGGTCGCTGGCCATGTGCAAGCCTCTCAGGTCAACGGAGGCGCCCACTACCACCGTTTCACCACTTCCGGCCTTTTGCAGCCCCCTGGCCGTGCCAGTGACGTTGCCACCCCCAGCGTGGGTAATCACAACCATATCAGGAAACTTGCCCTCTCGTTCCATAACCTGTCGTGCTACATCGTAGCCCAACGTTTCGATTCCCAGAACACTGGTGGGAATGTAGAGGGAAGCACTGAAGAAGCCGGTCTCCTCCAGGGCACGAAGCATCATATAGAATAGTTCTGGCCCCACTGTCACCTGCCAGACCTCAGCCCCGTAGGCTTCGCACGTCCTGGTTTTCTCCAGTATTTCCGGCTGCCCCACCTTCCGGCTATCATAGACTTCTTGAATGATAATCGCCTTGAGCCCACGTTTGGCAGCCTGGGAAGCCACCGCAGCACCATAATTCCCCGAACTGGCACATACTACACCTTCGTATCCCAATCGTGCAGCATGGTAGACAGATAACGAAGCCCGGCGATCCTTGAAACTCCCACTGGGATTGGCCCTCTCATCTTTGATGAAGATCCGCCCTCCTTTCCCGGGAGCTGAAATCGAGCGCACCAACTTGGTGATATTCTTCAGTTCAATCAGTGGTGTATTGCCCACACCGGTTTCTCTCTGAATCTCCTGAATATCGGACAAGGAATAGCCACAGGAATTCATCATGCCTTCATAATCAAAGGCAAGGGGAGAAATTTCAAACTCATGGTAGTCAATGCCAGTAGAGCGCTCGAGTATCTCGTTCCTCCTGGCCATCACTGAATGATAGCCGCTGTCACTCTCCATGGGCTGATCTCCTTTCTATTCGCCCCCTGGCTTGTATAGCGGCCGAAATCAAATTCCGCTGAGGCTGGCCAAATTTGTGGTCGTATGCCGGGTTGACTTCGACCAGAGTCCCTAATACTTCACGCCCAATAAACGTCTCAACACGAACCTTATCCCCGACCTTCGCCTCGTCGTCTAGGAGAAATCCCTTAATCCAACCTTCATAAGGAACAACTCTTGTAGAGGCGGGTAAGTTCTCCGGCCTTTGCTCAGGTGTCAGAATAACCTTATGAATCTGAACCAGATCACCTCTAAGCGCATCTTTGCCACAATTCTTTGACATAGCTTACCTCCTCACCAATCAGTTATGTGTCCTACTTCTAGAAACCGACCGCCTGTCCATCTTTTCTGGGATCAGAGGCACCGCAATAGCCATCAGTTAGCTTGTGGATTAGCTGAGCCCCGCCAAAAGACAATCCTCCGCCAGTCTTTTTGATTTTGTGACCTCGCTTACTCAAATCTTCCAAGACTTCTGGCTTAAAACCAGGTTCAAGAGCCACTTCCATATTAGGCAATACCATCCAGCGGGGAGCGTCGCAAGCCGCCTGCGGATTTTGATGATAATCAAACATACGAATCATAATTTGGGCATGACCCTGCGGTTGCATCAAGCCCCCCATCACTCCAAAGCTCATTACCGGCTGGCCATCTCTGGTCACAAACGCCGGGATGATGGTATGGAAAGGCCGTTTTCCTCCTGCCACCTGATTGGGATGGCCTCTCTCCAGACTGAAACCAGCACCTCGACATTGCAAGCTAATCCCGGTGTCCGGTACTACAATCCCCGAGCCAAAACCGAAATAATTAGATTGGATAAAAGAAACCATCATCCCATCAGCATCAGCCGTGGTCAAATAAACGGTGTCTCCTCGCTCCGGGACACCGTAGCTTGGGGACTGAGCCTTGGCCAAATCAATCAGCTTGGCTCGTTGGAATAAGTAGCCTGAGCTCAATAAGTCTTTGTAGTCTATGTCCATGCTGGATGGGTCAGAAACATATCGATATGCATCAGCGAAGGCCAATTTCATAGCTTCAATCTGGAGGTGCAAGCTATCGGCAGAGTCTACAGGATAATTTTGAATATCCCAGTGTTCAAGAATGCCCAACATAAGCAATGCAGCTATGCCTTGTCCATTTGGAGGGATTTCGTGTAGGGTAAATCCATGGTAATTAAGGGATGCAGTTCCAACCCAATCAGCTTTATGAGTGGCCAAATCTGCTTCAGTAATCAACCCGCCAGTAGCTCTGGCGTGAGCAACTATCTTATTCGCCAGATCTCCCTGATAAAAAGCGTCACCCTTTGTTGCCGCAATCTGCTCTAGTGTCTTTGCTTGAGCGCGAAATTCAAATTTTTCTCCTGCCTGGGGTGCCCTGCCATTGGGTAAGAATGCAGCAGCAAATTCAGGAAAATCTTTATATTTTTCAGGGGCAGAACTCCACAGTTCAGCGGTTATCGGGGAAACCAGAAAACCGCCATGAGCATATTCTATTGCTGGCTCAAATAGGTCACCAAATGGCACATGTCCAAACCGCTTAGACAGCTCCACCCAGGATGATACCGCACCAGGGGTAGTCACTGAATCCCATCCTAATTCAGGCATAGACTCAAACTGACAAAACTGTTCGAAATCCCAACCAGCAGGAGAGCGACCTGAGGCGTTGAGCCCATGCAGTTTCTTCCCATCCCAGACAATAGCGAAAGCATCACTGCCTACTCCATTCATAGTAGGCTCTACCACCGTCAAAGCTATGGCAGCAGCAATAGCAGCATCCACAGCATTGCCACCCTTCTGGAGCACTCTTAAACCAGCCTGGGCGGCTAAAGGCTGGGATGTGGCCACAATATTGCCGGCCATAACAGGCATCCGCCTCGAGACATAAGGGAAGTCCCAACTAAACTGTACCATTCTAATCACCTCTTATATAGTCAGCCAAGCTAGCGCGAATCTCATGTATCATCCACACAGGCAAAATCAGAGTCCGGCCTAACCTGCTTCGACTTATGGATTCTACCATTCGCAGTGATGGCTCACAAGGCGGCGCACCGGTGTAGAGCCCGGTTAGATTTTCACGGCTGGCCTTTCGCAGCCAGTAGAAAAAGATTTGGTGCAAACTCGTGGAAAATGCTTTAATGTATAAAGATTACAACTTCAAAGGAGAGTGGAATGGATAAACTAGAATTGGCGCTTACCAATCGAGATATTCTAGGTAAGCGGGTCAGGTTCCTACGCCGCCAGGGCATTACCCCAGCTCATCTTTTTGGCCACGGCATCGAATCAATGGCACTGCAAGGTGATACTGCCAAGATTGAGAAGCTATTAGCTCAGGCGGGAAAGGCAAAGCTCATCAATCTTAAGCTCGACAAAGAGAAAAAGCCAAGGCTCGTTTTGCTTCGTGAGTTTCAAAGGGGGCCGATAAGAGGTGAATTGCTCCATATAGATTTTTTTCAGGTGAAAAGCAAGGAGAAAATCACCGTGGAGGTTCCCATTGTTTTACTTGGAGAAGCACCAGCGCTGGACACAACAGGTAATACGCTCATGCAAGAGCTTGACACTTTGACTGTCGAGTGTCTTCCAGCTAAGATTCCCGCCGAGATAGAGTTGGATATCAGTTCCCTGACCGAGCCGGAGCAGATGATACGAGTTAAGGATATCAAATTGGGACGGGGAATCACCGTTCTTAATGATCCAGACTTGGCAGTAGTGAAAATCAGTTCATGGCATGTAGAGAAGGTAGAAGAGGAGATGGTTAAAGCTCCTGAGGTAGCTACTCTGGAGGAGGGAGGAACAGAGTAAGAAGAGTGGTCAAATCAAACAAGTCCTAGGCTCACTCAAAGGCACACTGATAATCCTATTGGTGTTCAGAGTTGTGGCATGTAGTGTGCGTTCAAACTGATAAGACGTGGTCAAGCTTGAGAAAGAGAGGCTAACGCCCGAGAATAAGCCAAAACAAGCAAATAAGCAGAAAACCTGAGTAGAGTTGAAAGCCGAGAGCACGGACGGCTTGGATTATGACATTTTGCTGTTATCACATGTGATAGCTTAGGCTGGATTTATGTACGCAGGGACTGTCCATTACTCAGTGGTTTGAGCTGGTTTTTCTTCACCAGTTTGCTCCCTTGGCCTTTGTTCGCAAGGTGGTTGCTCTGGCTCGCTAGTTCGTTCGCTTGGATGTGGCCTGTCAGGCTCCTGCAAAGGACTATACAGTCTCGGATCTTCCAAGTCGGGGTTTCGCTCAATTTCCGCAAGCTTCTCCTCATCAATAGGTTTCTCACCCTTAGCGCGTTTCGCTGTCTCGGCAACCTCCTTATCAACATCCTTCTCTTCCTGGTTCAGATTCTGAAGGTCACCATCTTGACTGTCCTTTGATAATGGCATGCTAGAGGTATTTTCCATCCCACTGGATTCTTCAGCTCCTTCCATTTCTCACACTCCTTCCATATTAGCTAGTCCACGGCCGTGCCACAAGGACTATTGCTAAAGACGCTGTCTCCAGAAACAGAAATAACATAGCTATGCGAAGATGCTTAACCTTTTTCTTCATGTTAATCGAGTTCCACTCATAGCTTGAAATAAAGTGGGTTATTAGTCGTCGTTTAGTGAATTGTGAATCACGGTACATGTAGTGATCCCGCAGAGGTCTTGGTTTTGGGTCGCGAAAGTAAGGTTTTACCACCCAGCCGCGCAGGGCAAAGAAGACTGTGACAAAATAGCAAAATATTGGAATGCTAAAGAACAGTAAAGTCGTATAGCGTACCGCTTGCCCGAGAACAGCAGCCTGGGCAGCTGCACCTATTCCTAAGACAACGTTGGCAATGAACAGAAGTGTTGCTGACTTACCGTCCAGGGAATCTATCTGCCTCATCTGGACATCCAGTCTGTCCTTGACCTCGACGTATATTAGGTCAAGGCTGGGAGGTACTTCTTCCGTTTCTTCTTTCGCTTCTGGTGTTAGTTCCTCAGCCGTAACAACAGTTTCACTCATCTGGCTCCTCCGTGATCAGTGGCGAGTGGCCAATACCGATTGTAGCCCTTCGCTTTCATGGCACTTGAATGATTCGCGTGGTATATCTGGTCCATAGCAATACAGCTATTTTGCTCCAACCGTAATCTGGTGGAAGACACACGTTCTTATAATATAATATCATATCCTCACAGTTGCAAAACATAGTGAAAATGAACCCAATGTTTGGCTTGGAGGTGAACATATGAGCAATAAAGCTAAGCCACGCAGGTCCTGGCGAGAAAAATTGGCGGATAGCAAAGATCTGCCCAGAGTCGAAGAAATCACCGATAAGATGAGTAAAAGATGGGGAACCGGCACAGTTGTCATTCCAGCACCAAAGGAAGTAGATGAGGTTATGCGAAGGGTTCCTGAAGGCAAACTCACCACAATAAATGAAATTCGGGCGATGCTGGCTCAAAAGCATGGTGCTACTATAGGTTGCCCCATAACCACTGGAATTTTTGCCTGGATTGCAGCTCACGCAGCACAGGAGGCAGCAGCAGAAGGAGAGAAGGATATCACTCCCTACTGGCGGACATTAAAATCTGGAGGGGGACTCAATGAGAAATACCCCGGAGGGCTAGAAGCCCAAGCTGCACGTCTAAAAAGTGAGGGGCATACAATTGAGCCAGGCAAAGGCAGAAAGCCGCCAAAAGTGAGAGACTTCGAGAAAAACTTGCTACAGTAGCGTAAGGCTTATAGCTGCTTTTGCTTGCAGGTAAGACTGCGTCGATGTACCCTCCAGGCAGCAATGGAACAGCCCGCGCTAGATCAGACTCTGCCCATCTTCAAATCGGCATTTGGGTTGTGCAGAGATAATAACACACTTGTATTACCCCGGGACGAGGATGCTGCCGGATAACTCAGACATGCCATGTTCTCAGATCAGTGATGCTCCGTGAAGCGCTGCACATCTGCTAGCTTTAGATCATCCCCAAAATATACCTTTGTGTGAGGCCAGGGGATCTCGATTCCTTGCTCATCAAAATTCCTCTTGATCCTTCGCCTGAGTTCGCCCATTACATCCCACTGTTTGATAGGCTGAGTTTCGCCAACTACCTTAATAACAACTCCCGAATCTCCAAAAGCATCTACTCGAAGAAGCCAAGGTGTCTTTGAGATTAGCAAGGGCTTCCAATCAGGGTCCTCAGCCATTTCTTCCCACGTTTTCCTGATTACCGACATCACGTGGTCGACGTCTTCCTTGTAGGCTACACTGATATTCAGATGCGCCCTGGACCACATCTTAGTAAAATTGCTGGTCACTCTGATTTCGCCATTGGAGACAGAATGAAGGGTGCCATCAAGGTCTCTGAGCAAAGTCCTCCTGATGTTAAATCCTTCCACCCCACCGGCTATATCCGCGATCCGGACTACATCACCGACATTAAATTGATTTTCAAGCAAGATAATGAAGCCGGCGATTAGATCTTTCACCAAGCTTTGGGCAGCAAATCCCACAGCGATGCCCACCACGCCAAAACTAACCAATAGAGCAGCAATGTCAATCCCCAGCTCGGCCAGGATTAGGATTGCAGAGATAACGCTAATTACCACGAAACCTAGGCTGACAATAAGCCGAGTTAATGTCGCTCTCCGCTTTTCAACCTCCGCCTTTGGACGACCATGCATTGTGCGGGATAACGTTCTTTGAACTGATGTGGGAACTAGCTTTTTCATAACAAGGTAGACGACTAGGGAAATAACGACGATGACCAGGATTCTCACGCCATGTTGCAAAAGCCAGTCTGTGACTAAACTCGACTCAATCATTTGAACCTCCTCCAATCCAATTTGAAAACCAACTCTAGCTCTATTTTAACACTTCGGGCAGTGTCCTATGCGATATGTTTGGTAGCAAGGAACGTTCTAGTCTTGCCATTTTGTGGTAAGCTGTTACCTGGAAACAGAAGCAACAAGAAGAGTAACGTGCTTTGACTCGCAGGAATCGAGAAAACTCCTGCGTAAACAGAGAAGTGGCGGCAGACTTGATTGGAGATTCTCATGAACGATTCTGACAGAGGTTTGTCGCAGACTATAGACAAATATATGTCCAAAGCAACTGGACTAAAGGAACACTGTGACCGGTGCCTGGAAACTAGGAGGTGGGGCGGAAGCGTTGTTCTTATGATCGTGGACGCAGCGTTTACCTCTATCGGCCTCAACTACTTCACCGCTGTAGTTCCCAGCGTGGTGAAGTTCGAAAAGGAGTTCGTGGCCAATAGGAAGGTTCGAACCTTGGGGGATCTCAGCACTATCCAACTGGCTCAAGTGCAACACATCTGGAGAAATCGTCGGTCCTGGGAAGCATCAAAAAATGTAGCAGCCTACCTTAATGAACTGGCGATAGCAGAGGGCTTGGATGACAGAGGAGCCCTCCGATGCTGGGCAGCCAGCTCATGCCCTCAGAGATGGCCAGAAGACCCAATAGGCAAAATTGGTGGGGTTGGTATCACTACATTCCAATACCTGAGAATGATGGGAGGTATGGACACAGCAATGCCTGACAAAATAGTGAGGCGGGTGGTGAAACAAATCCTTGACGAATCAGGTGTTGATATGCCGGTTGAAAAGGATTTGGAACTGATTGATACGATTGAATGCATGGCCAGACTGTCAAACTACAGGCCTATTGAAATATGCTGGATGACATGGATGATCCAGCCAGAAGGAGATTTGATAAGAATGCAAAAGTACCGGGAGCTTCTGAATAGGATTTAGGGTTTCGAGGCGGGATTCAATCTGACATCATCATCTTGCCACGACACGAGGCCGTTTAGCAACGAGCATTTCGGATTGTCTTTCTGTCTGGAAAGGCA
>CAZJGF010000053.1:0-10463 GCA_964545665.1 uncultured Dehalococcoidales bacterium | reverse complement strand
GCGCTTGATGCGGGGCTAGCCACTATGGACACCCCAATTTCCTAAATCGGGCCACCTGAGGGCCGGCAGGCAATCAAATTGACGGGGCAGCTCTTGAACTCCCCAACGGATTGTGCACCTCACCGGAACCCGTCAGGCTTCATTCTAACCCAGTAGTAGGGACTGCTAAAGATAATACATGACGGAGTGTGTGACGAGCGCAAATAACCAAAATCAGTTAGTTGAATGACGTTACGCTTGCTTCGCCAGTATGAGAACCGATGTTGCCCGGGTTGTAGCTATAGCTAGTGGGTAGAGCAGCTAATACATGGATCATAGGCCCTAACCAGCATCTCACAAAGTAGCCTGAGCTCATTCTCGCTCTTATCTAAATGCTGGTGAACCAAAGCCTCTAGGTCGTGCTGGATATTGGCGTGATTCTGATTAGAGGGAGTGACACAATTTGCTTCCACAATGTGACCCTTGTTGTCATATGTATAGTCATGAATAAGCAAGCCACGTGGGGCTTCTACCGCCCCGACTCCTTGTCCGGCTTTCACTGGAACAACGATGTCCTCCTCTTGAATGACCATTCGAAGCAGTCGGTTGATCAGGTCTATGCCTTCCTCCACCTCGTGGATCGTCTCCACTACCTGGGCGACATTGTTCATAAATGGATTATGACAGCTTGGTTCAAGGCCCAGCTCATTGGCTGCCTTCTTTGCCAGAGGGTTCAATTGCTCATAGTTGTTGTTAATCCTGGCTAGTGCTCCAACGGCGTAGGATTCAAGAGCGTGTCTAGTGAATTTGGCTGTAGAATGGGGCACGCAGTATTCATTGGTAATGTCCAAGTATTGGTCCAGAGCGGCTATTCCAGTATCTGTAGAGGAAATACTGCCACGCACAAAAGCATACTCTTCTGGGTTCTTGAGGGCAATATACTCTGTCTGCCGGGAGAACTCGGGTAACTCTAGTCCTCTGAAGAACTCCACTGTCGCCTCTAGGTCAGGCAAAGCTTCTTTCAACCTGCCCTGGAGATATAGTAGATCTTGGTGTCTAGGTAGACGGGCAAAACCGCCCACCACAATCCCTTGGGGATGTATTGACCTCCCGCCGATTACCTCCATAATGTCATTGCCCAGTTTCTTGAGTCGTAGACCGCGGAGCACGATATCCTTACTGGAGTGCATCAGTGGGAATATACTCCCAGCATGCAGGAAATCGGGTAAAGCGAGAAGGTAAATGTGTAACATGTGGCTTTCTATTATTTCGCCAACGTAAAGAAGTCTTCTGAGTAGTGTGGACTGCTCTGAGGGTTGAATACCAAAAGCGGCTTCAGTAGCTTGTAAGGATGCCAGCTGATGTGATACCGAGCAGATACCACAGATACGGGAGGCCAAAACATGAACGTCATGCCATGGTCTACCGCGAAGCATCACTTCAAAGAAGCGCGGAGATTCAGTTATCTCCCATTTCACCTCCTCGATTCTGCCATTGGATGCCCTCACTATTATGTTGCCATGACCCTCTACTCTAGTCAGTTGGCGCACGTTTATAGCAATCTTTGTCACTTCCAGGCAACCTCTTGACAAGCATTGAACAGGTCGAATCTTTTCAGTATATCTCCCACAGAAAGCCCGGCCTTCTCCAAGATTTCCTTCTCACTGTTTACGTTGGGCTCGTCAATTAGGCCACGGCAACCCCAGCAGACAGCACCACCAGTGACGCAACTGGCTTGGCAACCGCCGCGTGTCACTGGGCCGAGGCAAGTCATGCCTTTATCAAATACACAAACGTTCCCGGCCATCTTGCATTCAGCACAGACCGGGGTACTCGGTTGGTAGGGAGTCCTTCCCGCCAGGATTTCTTCAACCACACGTATGAATTCTTCCTTGACAATGGGGCAGCCGGGAATGAAAAAATCAATGGGTATCACCGCACTTATCGGCCGCGCCGGGATAGTATCGTAGTAACGAGCGGCGTCACCATACTCAGCCTTGAGCACTTCATCCATAGAGCGAGAATTCTTGAGGCAATTGACCCCACCCAGACAGGCACAGGCTCCTATAGGTATCACCATTTTTGCCCTAGCTCTTACCTCTTTTAGCCGAAGTATTTCTGACTCCCTGGAACAGGCACCATCAATAAAGGCGATATCGTAGTAGTCGTTGTGTTCCGTCATCGCCTCTCGGAAAGTGACGATATCTAGAGCGGCCACTAGGTCAGGCATCTCCTCTTCACAGTTAAGTATCTGTAGCTCACAGCCCTCGCAACAGGTGAAATCGAAGATGGCCACCTTTGGCTTCATACCTCTGTCTCCTCCAGCTTGCTAAGCTGGGCATAGCTAAATACGGGCCCATCGAGGCAGACATATGCGTTGTTTATCTGACAATGCCCACAGAAGCCCATTCCGCATTTCATACGGCGCTCCAATGAAAGGAATATGTTGTTCTTGTCTATACCTTTCTTCAAGCACTCGGCTATCACATAGCGATACATTACTGGTGGGCCAACCACCAGGGCTCTTGTCCGATTAGGGTCTATGTTCAGTTGAGAGAAGAGTGTGGTAATTACCCCCACCTTTCCTTCCCAAGCCACGTCCAGTGGGCAACGGTCTACTGACTCCAGAACCTGAGTATCCGGCCGCTGTCGCCATTCATCAAGCTCCCCAGAGAAAAGTTGCTCCGCCGGCTCACGACAGCCATAAAGGAGGAAGATTCTGCCGAACTGCTCACGTTTGTCTACCGCATACTGGATCATAGACCTGAGGGGGCAGAGCCCAATGCCACCAGCCACAAAGACCAGGTCCCGTCGTAGAAGTTCCGATAGCGGGAAGCCATTACCAAACGGGCCCCTTATACCTACTGTGTCGCCAGGCTGTAGCTGGTGCAGCGCCCGTGTTACATTGCCCACCATCCTGACGCCAAGTTCAAATGAGCCATCCCGGCTGGGGGATGAGGCAACTGAAATGGGTGCCTCTCCAATACCAAAGACAGACACCTCAACAAATTGCCCCGGTCTGTGGTTTAAATGACCACCGTCCTTTAATTGGAGCCGTAACAGCTTTTCTCTTTGAGACAGACATTCTGCCTGGACAAGTTCTGCCAGCATGGGCAGAAAAAGGGAGCTCGCCAGTTCGGCATTGACGAACACTACTTAGCCTCCTTCGCCAGAGAGTTATAGACGTATACTGGGCTGGCGATATCAACCAGGCAGGCATGCACGCATCGTCCACAACCAACGCAACCCAGTTCTCCCCAGCGCTCGAGCATATATTTGCCCTTTCGGTACAAGCGGTGCCTCAGCCTATCGCTGCCTGTTGGTCTGAAGTTCTCGCCGCTAGCTACCTTGGCAAAGTCTTCGAACATGCAGCTATCCCAAAGCCGGTAGCGTTCGCCCCTTTTCTGGTTCAATTCCATCTTGTCCCGCACGTCAAAGCAAACACAGGTCGGGCAAACCATAGTACATGAACCACAGCTGAAGCACTTTTGTCCCAGTTCTTCCCACAGCGGGCTATTCCAAGTCTTATCTAGGAGCTCCGCTATTTCCCGGGGTGACACATCCAAGGACAGCTGATACCTGGTTAGCGAGTCCTCACGGAGCTTGGCCCTTTGCTTTATCTGAATCTCGCTAGCGCTTCTTGTCTTAAGATACCTCTTGACCAAGCCATCGCCCCGGCCTGAGCCTACCTCGAGCAAATACTCATCACCCAGATCAGTGAGCCAGATGTCAAATACTGCCGGTGGCAAGGCTGTCCCCGTGCTAGCTGCAAAACTGTATGGCCAGGGATTGAGGCAGTCCACACCGATTATGGCTGTGGCACTTCGCCGCGCCCGATAGTTCACATCTACCAGATCGCCAATAAACACAGCATCGAGAAGCTTCAAAGCATGCAAATCATATGGATGAATACCGAGAATGACACTGGGCTTGACCTCAGCGCCACCATACACCCTCAATTCTGGTGCTAAACTGAACTTGAGCAAGGACTCTGGGGTAGGAAGAAGATATTTGCTGGGTGGCAGCACAGTAATGTCATAATCCAGGCATAGCTCTTCAGCAGCAAATAACCGATCAAAGGCAAAACCCGGTGTTTTGCGCCTAACACCATGGACTTCGTTTTCCTGAATGATCTTCTCAACAGATGTGCGAAATTCCGTCTTACTCGCGACAAGAATAGCCGTGTCGATCTTCTCCACTCCTCCCACTTTAGAAGGGACCAGCCAGCGGTTGGTCCAAGTCTATATTCTATCGTGGCTCAACGAGTAACTTAATGCCCTGTCCCAATAGTTTCAGCTCGATGTGCTGGCCTTTGCCATATCTGTGGTAAACCTCACAAATCAGGCAGGCTGATGTGTCTCGACCAAGAGACCCCCAGTCAATCCATTTGCAATAGGTGCCTTCTATTTCCCAGCAGGCGTGTTGTCTGTGCCTAGGCGCAGGGCAATCGGTCTGAATCGATCCGGGGCAACGCACTAGTTCCCAGCAAGGAGTCTTCTGTTTCCAAAAATCGGTGACGCTAGTTACCCGTCTGAGCTGCTTTCCATTTACCATTGAACAGCACCCTACTGATCAACTTAACTGCCAATAACATCTAGACACTGCGGCTTTGCCACCAATCTACTTCCCAAATCGTAGCATTTCTCACACGGTGAGCTCAACACAATGTACCGGACCATATGATTAGTGAAAGCGCCTCTCGTTTATTTGCACAAAATAGTCCACCACTTGGCCTTCGCATGGCTAATCCCATTGCTGAGTAATACCTAGTAGCACCTCAAGCCTAGGATCACGCCTCCATATCGAGAAATTATACAAGCCCGACTGCTCGCCTAGAGTCATTTTGCCTGATGCTACCGCTACCACCTCTTCGACTACCCTCTTCCCCACACTCTCTATAGACTCCTTGCCTTCCATTATAGTGCTGGCATTTATATCCATGTCTTCACTCATCCTGGACCAGGTATCTGGATTTCCGGTTACCTTTATGATAGGGCAGATAGCATGCCCGAGGGTGCCACCCCGCCCGGTGGCGAAGACAACGATATGTACACCGGCTGCCGCCATATAGCTCATCGCTGCAGGCTCCGAGTGAGTACCATCCTGCAAGTAGAACCCTCCTCCAGGCGGTACAGTTTCAACGTAGTCCTCCGTGTTCTTAAGCACTCCCTTGATCGGCCTGTGACCACTCTTATGTATGGCACCCAGAGATTTTTCTTCGAGGGTTGTCAATCCTCCCTCAATATTCCCACGGCACATGAAGTCCATCTCGGCACCTGGGACTGTCCACCGCTTCTCCTCGTCACCGATCCATTTCAGAATTTGCTGTTCAACCTTTTCATTTACAGCACGCGCGGCCAGCGGCTTCTCCGCACCTATGGCCTCTATAGGCTCAATCATCACTACTGCAGCACCGGCATCCACCAGCATGTCGGACATTACGCCTATGGCTGGGTTGGCAGCAAGACCGCTGGTAGTATCAGAGCCACCACACTTTACCCCAACAACCAGTCTGCTAACATCAAACGGCTTTCTTTGCTGTTTCTTAGCCTGCTTCACCATGCCTCTTACTAGATCTCGTCCGCGGGATATAGCCCCGCGCGTGCTTCCAATCTTCTGAATATTTACCACATCCACCGGTTTGCCCGTCTTAGCGATCTCGTTTATCAAAGGCTCAGGCTGTATGCCTTCACACCCCATGGCTACTAGTAAGGTTCCAGCCACATTGGGATTCCGGGCTACCCCGACCAGCGTCGGCACCACATCCATGGCAATGCACCCATGATCCTGAGTCACTGGTACTGCTCCTTCCATGCCCTCAGCAATCATCCGTGCTGCCGGCTCGGTGCAATCTGCTATTGCCATTACCAGCACTATGCTACGCACTCCAACCAGGTCCTTAGATCTTTCAAACCCTAGAAATTCCATGACCGTTCCTCCTTTCCTGCCTATTTTCTATTTTGAGCGGAGCATGTGCTCTGTTAAGGGAAGTCTGATACTCTCAACATTGTGTATGTGTACGTAATCACCCACCGAGATATCCCTTGATGCCTTGCCGATAGTTTCCCCGTACTTTATCACTTCATCACCCTCGGTCATATTCGCTAACGCAATCTTGTGCCCTAGAAGTATGGCATCCTTTACCATTACTTGCTCCAGGACTTCCTGCGCTGATGAGACTACCTCCACCCTCTCACCTGCGACAATGCCTACAAGGGCAGTAGCCACATTGTCCTTTAAATCCATCATTATAGCTCTTTTCATACTACCTCCTTACGCACGCGATCTAAGTAACCCGCCCGGTTCGCGACTCAAATATCGCACGATTGTTGCCGCACCCGTCCGGCTATCACTTTCCCCGGCAATCACAAAATTACCTCAGCGAATCTGATGCACCAGTCCGGACTGGTAATAAGGTGCGCTGTGCAAGCTCCGTGTCAGGTTTAGCCTGCCCACAACCTTGCTGGTGAGCAAACAGGGCACATCCCAGAACCTGCTCGGCAATCCATCGAGCCACATCGTCGGCATAGGCCACTGCGGAGATTACCCCCACATAGCTTCTAGTGCCTGCGTCACCATCCGGGCGAGGATAACCCCGGAAACTCATTCCTTCACCTACCTGGCTACATCGCCGCGACCCCGAGTACTGGCTACATTGTGCACATGGACATGCTGCCCCGGCTTAATATCTGTAGTAGCCTTGCCAATGGTTTCACCATACTTCATTATGGCTGAGTCAGACTTTATATCAGTGAGGCTAAATTTATGCCCAAACGGTATGGAGTCGACCAAAGTCACTGAAACGGCACCCTTATCCACCTCCACCTCCAAAACCTCACCTGCCTCTAAGTCAGTCAGCGCAGTAGCGACATTATCCTTGCTGTTCAATACAACTGCCTTTCTCTTCATTGCTTTCCTCCCGTTAATTAGTTACCTTGTCACGCGTATTCTTCACTCAGTCCCTTGATATGTTCTTGCTGAATACTTGGGATTGTACGTTAGTTTGAGTGTATTATAATTACGTGGATAGTATATATTCTGCATAGATTCCCAGAGATTGACAGCGAGCCTTTCCAGTTCTGCGAGAGAGCAGCCTAGTATCATCTCCTCTTCAGTAGCGAACCCATGCCATCGGTCCCCTTGATCCGCGATAGCTAGTCTTACCTTACCGGTAAGATAGGGAACCGCCAAGACCTCATTGCAGCTAGCGCCATGCCCATTTGTGCTTAACTCCAATTTATCGCCGCCATCCCAAACACTTGCGTAAGCAAAACTCTCCATTTGATATGGAAGCCCCCATACCTGCACAACATCAGGTTCAATGGACATAATTTCAAGTGGTGCCACGCCCATCGCCTCAAATTTGCCTTTCTCAATCGCCATCCTATCCGTAGCTTGTCTTAACCCAGCTTCAGGCGTCTTCCCCCATTTACCTGCGGAATCATCAAGCCGTTTAGGGAGATCACACATACCTAATGAGAAACAACCCACCGGGCAAGCGGTTAGCTCCTCTTTTACTGCAGCTACCGCTTTCTCAAGATATCTTGCCAGCCCAATAACTTGGCAAACACTGCACTCTTCCTCTATCATCTCAAAGCTTTTAGGTATGTCCGATCTTCTTTCAAATAACTTGATGCCCACTGGTAACGTTCTTAGCCTCAAGAGTCGCATTAGCTTCTGGCTCAATTCAGCATATTTTGCCATTCTTCGCTCCTTTCTTCAGGCAATGTGTTGACAGTTACTTACGTCAGTTTCATCTTATCATCTAACGCTTCCCATTGGCTATAACTAATCGATCACCATCAAGCTTTGCAATTCATTGCTGGTGGTCAGACTGACGGCGCTCAGTCTTCCATAGATGGCGAGAGCTACATCATGGGGGCGGTACTGTACATTTCCATGACCTCTCGATAGCGCGGAAACATTTCCAGCTTGGTAGGCTTGCCCGACGCTACAGCTATAACCTCCTTAAGCAACTGCTCTCCTACCTCAGAGATGGACTCCTGCCCTTCAATAATGGTGCCAGCATAGATATCGAAGTACTCCTTCTCCTTGGCATCCTTGGGGCTGCTCAGTATCTTTAACACCGGCAGTATAGGCAGTGCACCACATGAGCAGGCGGGGACGCTATGAAATCGAGCTGGCAAGCCACCGCCGAAGCCGAAAGTCAGTATCTGCGCCCCGGCAGATGCCAGTCCCAGGAACATCTGGGGGGTGTTAGCCGAGCCATCCATGAAGAAAAGTCCCTTACCCTTGAGCCGCTCACCCCACTCCAGGACGCCCCGTAGTGGAGTAGTGCCACTCTTAGCAATAGCACCAAGGGACTTTTCCTCGAGGGTAGTCAAGCCTCCTTGTATGTTCCCCGGAGTTGGCTCTGAACCCCGAATATCCACACCGGCATCACTGATTCTCTTCTCCATCCTGCCCACTACCTCATAGATGCGCCGGGCTACGCTTTCATCGGCGGCCCGCTTGGCCATGATATGCTCAGCTCCAATCAGCTCTGCTGTCTCAGAGAAGACGGCACTCCCACCCTGCGAAATAATAGCATCTGCTGCCCACCCAGCGACAGGGTTGCATCCCAAACCTGACGTGGTGTCCGAGCCACCACACTTCATCGCCAACCTCAACTGGCTGAGCCCAAACGGCTGTCTTTTCAAAAGAGAAACATCTCCCAGCATCTCTTTAGCCATCCTAATCCCTTTATCCAGAGTCGTCTGATAATCACCTTCTCCGCTTACGGTCATTGCCTCTACTGGTTTCTTGGACTTAGCAATGCCCTCAGCAATGTCTTCAGCAGTCACGCCCTCACAGCCAATGCCTACCACTATGGCCGCAGCCACATTGGGATTTGTCCCTAATCCTATTAAAGCCCGTAATGCCCGTTCTCTGTCGGGCTTGAGATAAATGCAGCCATGATTGTGGAGCAGGGCCACCACACCCCCACCAACTTCATCTGTAATCCTGGCTGCTAGCTCATTGGCGCATCTCCCAGCAGGGATCAGCGCTACATAGTTGCGCACACCAACAGTACCATCTGGTCTTTCATATCCTAAGAATTCCATAATTTACACCTCTCCCGTTATTTATTGCTTTCGGCATCTCTTCTGTATGTCCTCTCGTCTCTTCAAATTTGCTTTATCGCTCTTTGTATACAACACAAGGAAAAGGCCAGCGCTCCCTTCCGAGCCACTGACCGATTTCCCCTTCCGTTTCCTGCTCCTCTTCTTATCTTGAGGCTACTCAATTCCCCTGTCTCTCGAACCATGCCAGTCTCACATCGGCCCTTCGTTTCCCATAGTCCAAGCTCAGACAACCTTCCTAATGCGCCGTAATCATCAAACCAGGGAGCCAGCTTATCAGCGAAGGGAAGCAGATGCATAGTACCAGGCCCGTGGCCTGAAGAGCCAGGAAGGGAACAATAGACTTGTATATGTCCCCTATTGACAGCTCTGGAGGAGCTATGCCCTTCAGGTAAAAGGCGGCGTAGGCGAAGGGAGGCGTGAGGAATGACATCTGCAGATTGACGCAGATGAGCATGGCAAACCATAAAGCATCAAAGCCAAGCGCTTCCGCTAAAGGAGTGAATATGGGGACCATGATAAAGACTATACCCAGCCAGTCGATAAACATGCCCAATATGAAGACGGTAAACATGATTGCTGCCAGGATGCCCCACTTGCCAATAGGGAGTCCCATCAGGGCCTCCCCTATCACTTTTCCTCCCCCTAGCTTCATGAATACGCCCACAAACATACTTGCCCCTAGCGCCACCATAAACACCATGGCAGTGGCTCGGATAGTCCGGTGGCCAGTCTCCTTCAACGTGCGGAAGTTCAGGTTGCGGTACACGGCAGCCAGTATGATCGCTGCAAAGGCGCCCATACCGGCAGCCTCCGTGGGCGAAGCTACCCCGAAGAAGATGGTCCCGAGTACGGCCATGATAAGGAATAAAGGAGGCATCAGTGAGGTGACAAGCATGGACAACTTTGTAGCCAGGGGAACCCTACGTTCCTCAACGGGCATTGGTGGCCCCAGACTGGGGTTAAAGAAACATCTTACAGCTATATAACTAATGAACAGGGCCGATAGAACCAGACCAGGGACGATGGCCGCCATGAACAGCTTGCCCACTGATATGCCGGCCTGTGGCCCATAAACCACCAGCATAATGCTGGGAGGAATGAGGATACCCAGTGTTCCTCCAGCGCAGATAGTCCCGGCGGTCAGACTCTTGTCGTAGCCACGGCTAAGCATCGCCGGCAGTGCAAGAAGCCCCATGGTGACCACTGATGCCCCGATGATGCCGGTGCAGGCGGCAAAAATAGTGCAGACAACTATGGTGCCAATAGCCAGCCCTCCCCTTAGGCCACCCATCCACAGGTGCATAGCATGATACATCTTGTCACTGGCACCGGAGCGTTCCAGCATCACCCCCATAAAGATGAACAGGGGTGCGGCAATGAGCACATAGCTTGTGGCCA
>CAZJGF010000052.1:3769-10807 GCA_964545665.1 uncultured Dehalococcoidales bacterium | reverse complement strand
TGCGGGGTCTCCCCTCTCTTATCAACCCCCACCTACCAAAACTTTACAGCAACAGTTGGGTTGCCTAGTTAAACATTTGACACGCCACCGGCATTCTTATTGACAAAATCTCAATATTTGAATTGCCGATAGGGCGGAATATTAAGCATTGAACCTTCGAGTATCAACTCATGAGTTTGGTTTCACTCTAGTTCTCCATGAATGTTCCTTGCTTTCTCAAGTTCAGGAAACCCATGTTATGCTCTTCAATCAATACTTCATTGGTAATATTGCCACGAAACAAAGCCCCCGATAGCTTTATTACCCGTCCGGATCTGCCTCAGACATTGAGGTGAAATCCTGATTACCCTCTCCCTATATCAGAAAGAATAGGTCGTAGTTCTTCCAGAGAGAAACTTGCCTCTCCCATGGATACCAGGGTGAACAATTCAATGGAATGTACATATTGCCGTCTAGCAATGAGGGTGCTACAATCCAAAAGGAGTGGTTGCGGAGCCAACGAATTCAAAGGAGGTCATATGATAAAGATCACTGACGAAATGAAGGACATTGCCGCCAAGGCAAGGGGATTTGCTCTAGCTACGGTGACTAAAGATGGCGCCCCTCATGTAATCCCTGTTGGCTTTGGCAAGATACTGTCTGATGATGAACTCTTGCTGGTGGACGTCTTTATGAAGAAAACGCTGGAGAACATGAGAGCAAATCCAAAGGTGGCCGTCTCATTTTGGGACTATGACGGTCTGAGAGGATACGAGTTCAAAGGCAATGCCCGTATTGAGACTTCGGGCAAGGTTTTTGAAGAAAGCGTCAAAATGGTGAAGAGCTTGTTCCCGCAACTCGACGCCAAGGGTGCGGTTATTGTGAAAGTGGATTCGATTTATGTTAGAAGCCCGGGGCCTGAGGCTGGGAAGTTAATCAGCTAAGTCCCCTGTTGGTTCCGCAGCCGTCCCGCACCTGTGGCGGCGACACAAACGCAGTGTTCGACCTCTTAGCGGATAATTTGGCCAAATATCTAATAAACTCGACAGCCTCTACGAAACCAGCCGGCTACTTACAAAGTGTCAATTACTGAGTCATGCCAATTTTGCTGACTAGAAGGCTAGAGCATGATACTACGGAAGTGAGAAGCGTTGTAAGCATCTTTGATTTAGCAGAATTGAAGATGTGTGATATAGTATTCAAAAGGAATCGAGAATAGCATAAGTGTAGGTAGGTGGCAAAAATGGAAGAGAAGACGTCAGACTCAAGGGAGAAAGAGACTAGTATTATAAAAATCGAGGAAATGAGCCTGGAAGAAACACAGCTAGCAGAACAACTATATAACAGTGCGGGACTGGATCCGGTGGTTGACGCAGGGCTGAAGGACTACGGTAAACGTCTTCAACGAGAGGACAAGTTGATTAGTAAGGTGCTTGGTCCACGAGGAAGTGATATAAGGGGCTACGGGGAAGCTGTGGCCAAGAGAGTCACCCTTGCGATATATACCCTATTAAATAAGCAGTACGGTGGGAAAGTAGGCGACTTAAGGTCGTACATAATGACATTGGAAGAAGATCGTGACCAGGCAAACGCTAGGTATGACGAACTTATGGGAAGGGTAGTTGGGATATTAGCAGAGGAGTACAAGGAGTTACGAACTGATTCCAAGGCATTTATGGAAAGGCTAACCGGAGTACTGGGAGAAGACCTTAAGGAGTCAAGGATTAACCACGAAGCGCTCGCAGCGAGATTAGCTGATATAGATGGTTTAAGATCACAGATAAAGACTCTAGATAAGGAAAAGGAACAATCAAAGGAAACATATGAATCACGAATAACAGCGCTAAGAAATGAGCATGATGAAGAGGTAGGAAACTTAGCATCAGAAAAAGCAACTTTAACAAGTGAGCTTGCGCAGTTGAGAGCGGACTATGACCAACTAAGGACAGCGATAACCACGCTAGCCGGAGCAATCCCTGATGAAGAAATGGGAAAAAAGCTGGGAAAGGAGTTATATAGCTTTATTCTGAAAGACTCACAAGTCCCAGACGTAGTAATAGGGGGTGTGGCAAAGTTTATTGACTTCAAAAAGTATCTGCGGGTTGCTGTTGAGAGAGGAACCAAAGAGGTACGTAAACGGATAGAAGAAATACTGGCGACTACTCGATAGAGGAAAGTACAAGTCTTTTTGTTAATCGACTCTTATTGTTACCTTAATCAAGGTAAGCAGAAGATGGCCACATATGCAGCTTTTCCGGTCATCCTGAAACACCGAGTTACAAATTCAATCTCGCTCTGGCTTGGTCGTTCCATAATCATCCTGCACCGCTGAATCTAAGACCGCAATTTAAGCACGCTTCCCTTTTCCAAGGCTTGAGAAACTCAAATTGTATTCTTCAATCAGCCCCGCGTCGGCAAAGCTGAAGTATCTGTTATCGCCTACTATGATATGGTCCAAGACGTCAATTTGCATTACTTTGCCAGCGAAGACCAGATCCCTGGTTATTTGCTTATCATTATCGCTGGGCTCAGGATTTCCTGAAGGGTGATTGTGGGCAAAGATAAGCGAAGCAGCATTATGCTTGATAGCCCTCGCCAAAATCTCTCGAGGATAGACAGCACTGGCAGTCAACGTCCCTTCGAAGAGGTTCTCCACTTCAATAACTTGATTCTGGGCATTGAGGAACATGACTTTGAATCTCTCTTTTTTGAGGTCTCGCATAGAGAGAAATAGATAATCAAAGACCTCTTTTGAGGACTTACAATATGGTTTGTTAAGAATCTGCTCTTTGAGAAATTGCCTGGCCAGCTCCTGAACAAGCTTGATTACAAAAGCATTGTAAGGACTGATTCCGTTGATTTGTTGTAATTCCTCTGGGAGAGCCTCTAACACACCTCTCAAGGTTTTGAATTTCTCTATTGCTTGCTTCGCCTGTTGTTTGCAGTCCTTGCGAGCTGTTCCCAGCATCAGCAGTAGTTCAACAATCTCGTAATCAAGGAACGCCGAAAGGCCCGACTGTTCGAACTTCTCTCGTAGCCTCTGCCGATGCCCTTCCCATGGCAATCGGGAATTGCCCGCCTTAGGCGCTCCCTGAGGTTCCCGCTTCATAATTGCCTCCCGCTACTTCCCCGCCGGTAAACCAAGTTTGCCGATTTGCGCTCAGCAAAGCAAGGGAGAACTTATTGCTCATCCAGCAATTCCGGTGATTGCGCTTTTGCTTGAGTTCTCACTGGCAGCCCCCAGATATGAATGAAGCCAGGAGAGGCACTCTGGTCAAAGACATCGCCCTTGTCATAGGTGGCCAGGCTATAATCGTAAAGCGAGTAAGGCGATTTCCTGCCCACTACCTGGCAATTGCCTTTGAAAAGCTTTACCCTCACAGTGCCAGTGACATATCTCTGTGTGCTTTCCACATAGGCAGCCAAATCCTGCCGAAGGCCGCTAAACCACAACCCGTTGTAGATGAGGTCAGCATACTCACTGGCCACTTTGCTCTTGAACCGAAGTTGCTCCTTGGTCAGCACCAACCCTTCCAAAGCCTGATGGCCTCCAAGCAACACCGCGGCTGCTGGCGCTTCATAAACCTCTCTGGACTTTATACCTACCAACCTGTTTTCGATATGGTCAACTCTGCCCACTCCATGCTCGCCAGCCAGGTTGTGAATCGTTTGAACGAGCGTGATGCCATCCAGTTTCTGGCCATTAAGACTTGTTGGTACACCCTTGTCAAACTCAATTTCCAAATAAGCAGGCTGGTTTGGCGTCTCCTCGGGAGCTTTTGTCCAAATGAAGACATCGCCGGGAGGCTCATTCCACGGGTCTTCCAGAACGCCACATTCAATGCTCCTCCCCCACAAGTTCTCATCTATGGAATAGGGGCTAGCCTTTGTAATGGGGACAGGTATATGGTGAGACTCGGCATAGGCGATTGTTTGCTCTCGGGTCATGTTCCACTCTCTCGCCGGAGCTATCACCTTAAGCCCGGGAGCCAACGCTGCCACGCTGACATCCATCCTTACCTGGTCATTACCTTTGCCAGTGCAGCCATGAGCTACCGCAGTAGCTCCCTCTTGCTTGGCTGCGGCCACTAAAAGCTGAGCAATCAGGGGACGCCCCAGAGCCGTAGCCAAAGAATACTGGCTCTCGTAAACAGCGTCAGCCTGAAGAGCAGGAAAAACGAAGGAGTCTATGAAAGTCTCCTTGGCATCAACCACCAGTGCTTTTATTGCTCCTACATCGAGTGCTTTTTGTCTGATGGCATCGAGTTCAGCCACATTGCCTATATCTACTGTAAGGGCGATAACGTCCATATCATATTTTCCCTTGAGCCACTTTATGGCCACTGAAGTATCCAATCCCCCACTATAGGCTAAGACTACTTTGTTTGACATCTTACCTCCTTGATTCCTCAGCCAAAGCCTGATCTAGAATGCCGATTGCCTTGTCCACTTCCTTCTCGGTTATAATAAGGGCTGGCATGAACCGAAGGGCATTTGGTTTCACTTTGTTAACCAGCAGTCCTTTGCCGAGGCAGGTCATGACCACCTCCTGAGCAATCTCGCTATTGAATTCTACGGCTATTAGCAGCCCCCGGCCCCTCACCTGCGTGATAAAACCAAACTGCCGCTTTAAGCTTTCTAGCTTATCTATGAAATAATTGCCGACCTGGCTGACTTGTCGGGGTATATCATGGTCAATGATGTATTTTACGGTGGCGCACGCGGCGGCACAAACCAGAGGATTGCCGCCAAAAGTGGAGCCATGTTCACCGGGAGCGAAGACGGAAACACTCTCTTTGGCCAAAAAAGCACCAATGGGAACACCACTAGCTAGTCCTTTAGCCAGAGTCATTATATCTGGCTCAACCCCATACTGTTCATAGGCAAACAGCGTTCCTATTCGACCGATGCCCGTCTGAATTTCATCCAAGATGAAAACGATTCCCTTTTCACGACACCACCTTTGTATCTCTCCGAGATAGTCATCATCAGGTATGTTAACCCCGCCTTCTCCCTGGATTGGCTCCAGCATCACAGCGCAAGTTTGAGCGGTGGTCGCTGCCTTGATTGCTTCCACGTTGTCATACTCAACGTTAATGAAACCAGGAGGCAGAGGTGTATAAGGCTCCTGGAATTTGTCCTGTCCTGTAGCAGCAGTCATGGCCAAAGTCCGCCCATGAAATGAATTGTAGGTAGTGATAACCTGGTAGGCACCATTGAGTCTAAGCTTTCCGTATCGGCGAGCTAACTTCACCGCTCCCTCGTTGGCCTCGACACCGCTGTTGCAGAAGAAAACCCTGTCAAGACAACTGTTCTCCACCAGAAGCTGGGCCAGTTCCAACTGTGGAACGGTATAGAACTGATTCGATACCTGAATTAAAGTCTTGGCCTGCCCTTCTAAAGCCTCAACTACCACTGGGGGGCAATGTCCTAAACTGGTTACTGCCCAGCCACCAACAAAATCCAGGTATTCCTTACCCTGGTCGTCCCAGACTTGAGCGCCTTTTCCCCGAACCAGAGTCACAGGAGACCTGGCAAAGGTCCTAAGAAAAAGCTTCTGTTCTAGTTCCGGCCAATTATTCTGGGACAATGCTAGTTCCTCCAATCTCGGTATTCATTTCGTTAGCTAAAGCATGAGGCACTCCGCCATCTACGATACGAGTGATGGGCACCGTTGTCAGAGCCTTGAGGCAAGCCTCTACTTTGGGTATCATGCCGCCTGAAGCTGTACCCGACTCAAGCAGAGTTTTCGCCTCAGGGACAGTTAGTCTGGGTATTACTTCACCCGAATTGTCGTGGACGCCATCAACATCAGTCAAAAAGACAAGCTTTTCAGCAGTTAGCGCAGCAGCAATTTCCCCGGCGACAGTGTCCCCGTTGACATTAAGCAATGTCATCTTGTCATCAACTACACCGAAGCTTATCGGCGCTACCACTGGCATATATCCCTTCTCTAATAGTAGGCTCAACAGAGCAGGATCAACCTTTACAATCTCACCCACATAACCTAGCTCAGGGTTCTTGATGGTGGCCTGAAGCAGGTCGCCATCACTGCCACTTAGACCTACTGCTTTCCCTCCCAGGGCTTGAATGCCCACCACCAACTCCTTATTGACAAAACCACTGTACACCGCAGTTACTACCTTTAAACTCTCAGCATCGGTGACCCTCAAACCCCCTACGAATCTGGTTGGAATACCAAGCCGAAAAAGCCAGTCAGAGGCTGTTTGAGCACCACCGTGAACCACAACTATAGATAGCCCTTGTTTTTGCAGCTCTGCTAAATCTTCCAGGGTGGTGTCATGCTTGCCGAAGGTGCTGCCACCTATCTTAACCACTATATTCCTGTACATTTACGTCGTATACTCGCTGTTAATAGTAACATACTGCTCAGACAGGTCACAGCCCCAGGCAGTGGCTTTGCTGCCTCCTAGATTGATATATAAGGTGCCTTAGGCTTAACGTATATTGTGGTGTGGTCATAGAGGCCGATGCGGAATTCACGGAAAGACTCTATAAATGTCACTCCTGCTTTTCACTCTATAGAAGATGACCCGACCCTCTTCTTCTACTTTGTATCCTACTCGATAGTCGCCTATCCTTATTCGATAATAACCTTGATATCCCTTCATTTTCTTTGTATTTTGTATTTCGGAAATATCATTAAGTTTAGGGACTTCCTCAAAAACCAACTTTTCAACTTGCTCTCGATAATACGACGGTAGCTTTACCAGATCTTTCAGGAAGGTCTTTTTATAGAGGCAGGTTATCATGTTAATTTTTTTCTAAGCTATTGTAATATGCCCTGGCTTCATTGAGAGGCAAAGTCTCCTCCCCTTCAATTTCCTCCATGTACTTCCCAAGTCCGTAGCTTTCGAGAATTTCTTCTATCTTTTCAAATGTTTCTATATCTATTAAAACTGCTTTTTTCTTGTTCTCATCAGTGACAACATACTCCTTTTTAATATCAAACATTTGAAGATACCTCCTGCTCATTCATTTATCCCAAGTTTCATTCCTGCCCTCATGTGGTATACTCGCTGTTAATAGTAACATACT
>CAZJGF010000052.1:0-3669 GCA_964545665.1 uncultured Dehalococcoidales bacterium | reverse complement strand
TACTCTCTGTTAGCTCTACCCCGCTTCTCCCCAGAGCAGAAACAATGCGCCCCCAATTAGGGTCACTGCCATGAATTGCTGCTTTCACCAGCGGCGAACCGGCGATAGTCAGGGCTGCCTGGCGAGCCTCACTCTGATTTCTTGCTCCCTCTACTGCAACCTCGATAAGCTTGGTTGCTCCCTCGCCATCTTGAGCTATGGACTTAGCCAGATAAGTGCAAACATCGGTCAAAGCTTGTTGGAAGAGTTCGCCGTTATCGAAGCCGATTGGCCTGTTGCCAGCCAAGCCGTTGGCCAGCAGAAAAACGCAATCGCTGGGGCTGGTTTCGCCATCAATGCTGACCATGTTGAAAGAAGCTTCTACTGCTTTGTTCAATGCTGACTGCAAGAAATCAACACCTACCAGGGCATCGGTAGCTATGAAACTGAGCATGGTAGCCAGGTCAGGGTGAATCATGCCTGCTCCTTTGGCTACCCCGGCGATGGTCAGCTTAACTCCCTCTATGTCAAGCTGCGCTGCCACCTCCTTAGGCCTGGTATCTGTAGTCATCATTGCCTGGACGAGATGGTGCCCACCTTCCGGGTTAAGCTCGATTTCTCTGATTCCATCTCTCACACGGTCCATAGGTAGCGGTATTCCAATCACGCCCGTGCTGGCTACCAAGACATCATCTAGAGCTATCTCCAGCTTCGCTGCTGTTAACCTTGCCATTTCCAATGCATCAGCTAATCCTTGCTCGCCAACGCAGGCATTAGCGCAACCCGAATTTACTACGATCGCCTGAGCTCGTCCGTTTGACAGATGTTTTTGCGATAAGACAACAGGAGCTGCCTTAATTCGATTAGTGGTAAAAACGCCGGCAACGGCACATGGCACTTCGGAGCAAAGAATAGCCAAATCAAGCTTATTCTTGGTTTTTATTCCGGCCTGTACTGCTCCAGCCAGAAAACCTGGAACTGAGGTGATGGGTTCCGAAGGGATTAGCTTGAACATAGAACCCAAATATATCAAGAAATCCACCCAGCGTCTACTGAGGACATATAGTAATCGTGTTTTCCCTTCTCATCTCTAATAGACGCCCGGAGCGGTTCTTGGTTTACCTTTTAGCTTTCTAATGCTAAAATTGCTCTGAGAGACAATATGTCAGGACATTCTAAATGGTCCCAGATTAAACGGCAGAAGGGAGTTGCTGATGCCAAGCGGGGGCAACTATTCACCAAGCTTGCCCGAGAAATCATAGTTGTAGTAAGGGAAGGCGGGCCTAGTCTGGAGAGCAACTTTCAGTTACGCCTGGCAGTGCAGAAAGCTCGAGATAGCAATATGCCCTCGGAGAATATCGAGAGAGCGATAAAGCGCGGCAGCGGTGAGACTGGAGCGGCTGATTTGACCGAAGTGACGCTGGAGGGATACGGGCCAAACGGAATAGCAGTCTTAGTGAAAGCCCTGACCGATAATCGTAACCGCACCATTCAAGATGTGCGCCGTCTTTTCACTCACCATGGGGGTAATTTGGGTGAGACAGGCTGTGTGGCCTGGCTCTTCGAAAGCAAGGGAGTTATCACTGTAGAGAGCAACGATGCGGATACTGAAGACATAGCCTTGCAAGCTATTGACGCTGGCGCTGATGATGTTAAGACAGAAAAAGGCTACATTGAAATTTATACTCAACCAAGCAATATGGAAGAAGTAAGGAAGACCATTGAGGAAAGCAGGCGTGTAATCTCGACAGAAGTCTCTTTGGTGCCTAAGACTACGATGCTGCTGGACGAGGATAAAGCTGCTCAGTCATTGAAATTCCTCGACCAGCTAGATGAGCTGGATGATGTACAACATGTCTTCTCCAATATCGATTTCTCTGATGCCACTTTAGAGAAACTGCACAGTCAGATGGAATAAATGCGTGTTCTTGGCGTTGATCCAGGGACCATAAATCTAGGCTATGGCGTGGTGGATGTTAACGGCAAGATGCAAATGGTGGATTGTGGGGTATTAAGTCTGCCCGCAAGAATGCCGGTAGAGGAGAGATTGTGTTCTCTATACGTCGAACTGGGTAAAATCATCTCTAAGCACCGACCAGATGAAGTGGCAATTGAAGAGCCCTTTATAGGTCGTAATGTAAGGTCGGCATTCTCCATTGGCAGGGCACAAGCTATAGCTATCCTGGCGGCGGCTAATCAGGGATTACCTATATACTATTACTCACCAGCTCAGGTAAAACAGCAGGTAACGAGCTATGGGCAGAGTGATAAGCAGCAAGTATGGGAGATGGTAAAAATCCAACTTGGTCTGCCTCAGATGCCTCAGCCTGAAGATGCTGCTGACGCTTTAGCTGTAGCCATTTGCCACATTCAGCAGAGCCGCCTTAATAAATGGCTAGCTGAGAGAGGTTAGTATGATAGCTACACTGGAAGGGATGCTGGAATACCGCGGGGCCGATTCCGTCATCATCAATGTAGGTGGGATTGGCTTTCAAGCCTATGTGCCCGGGTCAACTTTAAGCCAACTGGGTGCTGTCGGTGATAAGCTCTCCCTTTACACCCATCTGCACCTGAGAGAAGACAATATCTCTCTTTATGGCTTTGCCTCAGAGGAGGAGTTAGCTTTGTTCAAGAACTTCATTTCCGTCTCAGGGATTGGCCCTAAAGCAGCTTTGTCACTACTATCAGCACTAAATCCTGAACAACTAGCTATGGCCATAACCAGTGGCAATGCAGACATCATCAGCCAGGTGCCCGGTATTGGCAAAAAGATGGCCAACCGCCTGGTTATTGAGCTGAGAAGCAAGCTAGAGAAGGAATGGAAAGAAGCAGCCCTGCCTTTAGCGCCAGAAAACGCCGACACCTTAACTGCCTTAACCAGTCTGGGCTATTCCCTGAGGGAAGCCACTCAGGCTATTTCCAGCATCCCTGATTCTGGGGAACTGAGCCTGGAGGAAAAGGTTAGAATGGCACTGCAGCAATTGGCGGAGAGGTAGGGATATCATGGAGGAAACAACTATTAACATGAGGGAAATAACTAAGAAGGAGCTCCAGAAGGCAATCTTGCAAGAAAAGACAAAAGGGACTTCTGATTTAGAAATCGGCCAGAAATATGGAGTTACATTTAGATATATTGAGCAGCTTATTACTAGGTCGCAGGGAATCAGTGTTAGTGCACTGGCTGTTTCTAAAAAAGTAAAGACGCTCCATCCTAAAGATTTTGGGGAGGAGCAAACTACTGTGTGGAGCTTCAAAAACCGTGGCAGTTGGGCAACTCACAGCGGGGAATATAGAGGAAACTGGTCACCATACATTCCAAGAAACGTCATCCTAAAGTATTCCAAACGTGGAGAAACTGTTCTGGATTATTTCTGTGGTGCTGGAACAACGGCTGTAGAGTGCAAACTTTTAGGAAGAAGATGCATAGCCCTTGATATTAACGATAAAGCCATTGAACTAGCAAAGAAGAATATAGATTTCAATGTAGAATCACAGCAGGTAACATTTATTGATAATGAAATCCACCAATTATATGAACCCGAACTCTCTACTGGCGACGCTAGAGATTTATCCTTCTTAGCAGATAACTCTATAGACTTAATCTGCGCTTACCCTCCCTATGCAAACATTATCCATTACACAGATTCTAAAGAAGGCGATTTATCGTTCTGCGATGTTGATGATTTCTTA
>CAZJGF010000051.1:0-10869 GCA_964545665.1 uncultured Dehalococcoidales bacterium | reverse complement strand
GGAACTTGCTAAAATCCATAGCCCAGTGTTACCCATGTGGTCAGCCAGCACACATTCCTTGACATAGTGGGACTGGGATGGATACAATACATCGTTTGTGATATGGCCAATGTGAGGCTTGGATCGAGTGAGAGCTTTGAAAGCATGCTGCGTAGATTTAATAAGCAGGTGCAAGGGGATCGCATTCTGACTGAAGTTCGCCGCCGCAGGTTCTATGAGAAGCCTAGTGAGGAGCGGAGGAAGAAGGTAGCAGTAAAAAGGCGAAAAAGCTCTAGATAGCTGAGATGTCCTTAGAGGATAAGATAAGGGAGAACCTCAAAGAGTCGCTTAGGCAGCGCGATAAGGCGAGAGTTTCCATACTGCGTCTAGTTCTTTCAGAAATAAAAAACGCTCAAATTGCTCAGCATCAGCCGCTCAATGATGATGAGACTCTTAGTGTCATTGGCAGAGAGGTAAAACGGCATCGGGAGAGCATTGAACTTTTTAAGAAAGGAAACCGCAGCGATCTTGTGGCTCAAGAAGAGATGGAGTTGAACATTCTTATGGAGTATCTTCCCAGGCAGATGAGCCGACAGGAGATTGTGAGTGCAGCTAAGCAGGTAATTGCCGAGGTTGGAGCCAAGGAAATAAGGGATAAGGGGAAAGTCATGTCCCAACTCATGCCTCAGCTTCGAGGCAAAGCTGAAGGGAAAGAGGTGAGTGAGGTGGTTTTGGAATTGCTTTCTGCTGCTTGAAGTCTATAATAAGCTTTTCAGGCTAGCAATTGAGCAGTATATGGCGGTAGAGCAGTGCCGCCATTATCAGTTATTAAGGGGAGTCTAGACAAAGTCGCTTTCAGTAAGGGGAAATCTGACCTAATCACATTCTATAGCCGGGAATGCATGGCGGAACGGGTTAGGCAATTATCGAGGGGAACAGGAGAGTTCAGGGAAATGGCTGAGATTTGTCCATTTCGAGGGATACGTTACAATCAGGGGATATTCAAGGATTTAGACAAGGTTATCTGCCCTCCATATGACGTTATCGCTCCTGAGCGGCAAAGGATTTACTATGAGATGAGCGATTACAACGCTATACGCCTAGAGCATGGGATAGAACAACCTTGGGATAATGCTACAGATAATAAGTATAGCAGAGCAGCGGTCACCTTTGAGCAATGGCTTAAGGAAGGAGTCCTTCAAGTTGAAGAGCAGCCAGCTTTTTATCTTCATGACCATTATTTTGCCTACCTAGGGGAGAAAAAAAAGCGGCGTGGGCTGATAGCGCGCGTTAGACTGGAGCAATGGGGTGATGGCATATATCCTCATGAGGAAACATTCTCCAAAGCTAAGAGTGATCGTCTGCAGCTAATGCGAGCTTGCCAAGCTAACTTCAGCCCTCTCTTAGCCTTATACCAAGATTCAAGTGGGGAAGTTGTCAAAATACTATCTGAGACTTCGCAAGATGAGCCAGTAATGGAGCTGGCTAATTCGGATGAAGGCCATACTGTTTGGGCGGTAACTGAGCCTAAATTTGTACAACGGATTAGTGAACTTCTAGTTGCCCAGCCCCTTCATATGGCTGATGGTCATCATCGCTATGAAACAGCGCTAGCTTACCAAGAGGAGAGAGCAAGGAAGCTAGCATGTGTAAATAGGAAAGAGGCCTTCAATTACGTAATGATGAGCTTGGTTGATTTCTCTGATCCTGGCTTGGTTATTTTGTCTATTTCTAGACTGGTGAGGGGTATAGCTCCATCCGTCTTGGCTGAATTGGAAAATCGCCTCGGGAAGCTCTTCACTTTGGAGTACATACCGTTGGGTAAGGATCTGATTGACCGTTTGAAGAGAGGAGTGATTGCCGGAGCATTTCTAGGAGTCCTAGGATTGAAACCTCAGTTTGTAGTGGCCCTGAGGCAGCGTCAAGATGCTGCCATCGTTGATATGTTGCCTGGGAGTCATTCCCAGGCTTACAGGAATCTTAATGTTGGCCTTCTCACTGATACTGTTCTGGGTGGAATGCTGGGACTTGCGCCGGATAGCGGAAATATCGCATACACTGCTGATATAGATGAGGTTTGCCAACAAATAGAGCAAGGGACATATCAGCTGGCTTTCCTGTTAAGCCCTCCACGGCCTGAAATGGTCAAGGCTGTTGCTGATGCTAAAGATAAAATGCCACGCAAATCAACTTACTTCTATCCCAAACTCCCTGCTGGCTTAATAATTAATTCTCTTGATCAGCTATAACTTGACCACCCTAGCTGTATAAATGCCTGGGATGGTCAATACTTCTTGCCTTTGCCCCTCAGCAAGTGGCTCATCAAGGGCTAGAAGCATGATTGCCTGTCCTCGTGGCTGAAGACGGCTTACGTGCATGGAGCTGATGTTGATATTGGCTTTGCCGGTTATGGTACCAATAGCTCCCACGACGCCGGGTCGGTCAAGATGGGTGCAGAAGAGGAAATAGCCGCCAGTGGGGACAATATCCATCCAGAAATCATTGACCTGAACGATGTGAGTCTCATTGTCTCTAACTGTGCTTGATATAGTAATGGCTTCTTTTTTGGTATCGATCTTGAGTGTGAGCAAGTTGGAGTAGTTCTGGCAACTCGCCTCCGTTTCCTCGCTGATTTTCAAACCCCGCTGACTGGCAATGAAGTTGACATTAACTAAGTTTATTCTTTCTTCGCTCACTTGCTGTAATAGCCCACTGATGATTGCCGCCTTGAACGGCTTACAGTCATAATTGGCGATTTCGCCACCATATCTAATATGTACCTCGCTTATTTGTCCTTCCATTAGCTGGCTGGCAAGGTTACCCATAGTTGAAGCTGCTGTTATGAACGGAGTTGATTCGGAGGAAACATACGGGGCGTTGACTGCATATTCACTGAATCGTCCTTGAAGCACTGCCAAAACCTGCTCGGCAATGTCTTTGGACACGGTAGCCTGAGCTTCAATAGTAGAAGCACCAAGATGGGGTGTAACAATTACCTTGTCACTTCTGAGCAAGGGATTGTCAGTTACCGGTTCAGTGTTGAAGACATCAAAAGCGGCACCGGCTATTTTACCGGCTTCAATCGCTCTAGCTAGTGCTTCTTCATCAACTAACCCACCTCGGGCGCAATTGATAATTTGAGCTGTTGGCTTGACCTTTGCCAGCTCTTCAGGGCCGATTAAATTTGCTGTAGCCGGTGTTAATGGCACGTGAAGAGTAACAAAATCAGCCTCTTCAAGAAGTTTGTCCAGCGAAACCAAATTTACCTTGCGGGTGCTAGCATAATCCGTGGAGACAAAAGGGTCATAAGCGATGACTTGCATTTCGAATGCCTGGGCACGCTTGGCCACTTCAGAGCCCACGTTACCCAATCCGACGACGCCTAGTGTTTTGTTTCTAAGTTCCGTGCCAACCAATTTTCCCCTTTGCCACTTGCCTGATTTAAGCTGGTTATTTGCTTGAGGTATGTTGCGTGCTAGGGCGAGCATAAGGGCAAAGGTGTGTTCAGCGGCGGAAACAGTATTACCTGTAGGGGCATTAACCACGACTATGCCCTTTCTAGTAGCTGCATCAACATCAATATTGTCTATACCTACTCCAGCTCGGCCAATTACCTTGAGTTTTGCGCCAGACTCAATAATCTTGGCAGTTACTTGTGTCTGACTGCGCACAATCAGGGCATCATAGTTGCCAATTATGGTTTCAAGCTCTTCAGGCTTCAGTTTAAATTTGGCGTCAACGTGAGTATGGTTACGAATGATCTCTAATCCCGTTTCGGCAATTGGGTCAGCAACTAAAACTTGCATCTTCTCAGCTTAAGAACTTGCCTTCGGTAAGGCTTTGGCCAGCGCCTCCAATACTATTTCAATGTCGGTTTCGTTGACCAAGCCAAGGTGGCCAATGCGAAAGATCTTGCCTGATAACTTTCTCTGGCCTTTGGCGATGATGACATCGTATTCATCGTTAAGAATTTGGATTAATTTGGAAACATCAATCTTATCACCAGCATTCACCGCTGTCACCGTATTAGAGGCATGGCTGTCTTTAGCGAAAAGGGATAGTCCTAGCGACTTTACTCCATTCCGTGTCATCTGAGCTATTCTAGCATGGCGAGCAAATATGTTGGGCAGCCCCTCCGCTAGCATTAAGTCTAGCGTGGCATCTACGGCATAGCAGATGGAGACGGCTGGAGTCCAAGGAGTTTGACTTAGTTGTAGGTAATCTTTGGCTTTGCTGAAGTCCCAATAGTAGCGTGGCATCCTTGCCTGATCATGAGCTTTCCATGCCTCTTCGCCTACACTAACCATAGCTAGTCCTGGGGGAGCCATCCACCCTTTTTGGGAGCCAGTGATAACTATATCGCAGCACCAATCATCCACAGGTAAATCAATACTACCAAGGCTGCTTACAGCATCCACCAGAAGAAGTTTTTCGAATTCCTTAACCACAGAGCTTATTTCCTTGAGGTCATTAGTTACCCCGGTGGATGTTTCATTATGAGTTACCAGCACTGCTTTAATGTCACTATCTGTGCTTAGCGCTTCTCTCACTGTGTCAGGAGAAACAGGTTCTCCCCATTCAAAAGTGAGCCGCTTTACTTTGGCACCATATTGCTCAGCAATATCGGCAAAGCGGTTGCTAAATACACCGTTGGTGAGAGATAGCACTTTATCATCAGGAGATAGGGTGTTGACAATAGCTGCCTCTAAGCCGCCGGTGCCTGAAGCTGTAAGAAGGAAAACATCCGCTTTAGTTTGGAATACCTGTTTCAGTCTCTCTGTCACAGAGTCGAGAATCTGGCCAAACTCTTTGCCTCGATGATTTATCATCTGTTTGCTCATAGCTTGAAGAGCTTGCGGCGGGCAAGGTGTTGGTCCGGGTGTACGCAATTGCATGTTTATTACTCCTTCTTGGTTAACTCCTTGTCACTCCGAAGACAGCGCCGAATCTCCAGATTTTCTTGATCCCTTTGCTTCGCTCTGGGTGACATAGGAGCGCAGTCTATTTAATCATTATCCTGACGAAATTGTGTTTTCCTAATTTGAGGATGCTGCCATTACGAGCATTAATAATATTGGTGCTTATTTTCTCGCCATTGAGTTCGACCGCTCCTTGTCTCAGCAGGCGCTTTAACTCACTATTGCTCTTAATTATACCTTCTCGAACTAAGGTTGGGGCAATATTAAGTTGACATAACGCATCTTGGGTGTGGCTGGCAGCAAAGACATATTCGGGGATATTGTCTGGCAGCTCCCGTTTTTGGAACACTGCAGTAAACTCGCCTTCAGCCTCATCTGCGTCCTGTTTCCCGTGAAACTGCGTTATGACTTCACGGGCCAACCGTTTTTTAAGAGTCATAGGATTGACTACCTGAGTGTTCAATTGTTCTCTGAATTCGGCGATTTCTTCATCTGGGACATCGGTCACTAGCTCGAAATAGTCGAGGATAAGCAAGTCAGGGATGGACATTATCTTGCCATACATCTCTCTAGGAGCCTCAGCAATAGCTATGCAGTTTCCCAAGCTCTTGCTCATCTTTTGGACGCCGTCAGTGCCGATGAGAAGGGGAGTGAAGAAAACATGCTGGGGTGTCTGACCCACAATTTGCTGCAGTTCTCTTCCCATGAGGCAATTGAATTTCTGGTCGGTGCCTCCAAATTCAACGTCGGCTTTAATGGCTACGGAATCATAAGCTTGCAGTAAAGGATACAGTGTTTCCGCTAAAGAGATAGGATTGCCAGAGTTGTATCTGCTATTAAAGTCTTCCCTGGCTAAAATCTGTGCTACAGTGAATTT
This sequence comes from uncultured Dehalococcoidales bacterium, assembly GCA_964545665.1. Taxonomy (GTDB): domain Bacteria; phylum Chloroflexota; class Dehalococcoidia; order GIF9; family AB-539-J10; genus CAZJGF01. The sequence goes on along the minus strand of CAZJGF010000051.1, from coordinate 5,094 downwards.
GCTGGTAAGCTCAATCACAGTATCCAAGCTGAACTCATTAAACCACTCACTTTGCCATCTTACCTCTGTTCTATCTTTATCCACTATCTTGAAGAATTGCTTCATGTAAGTCTGGGCATTGGCCTCTATTTCGCTCTGGGAAAGCATCGGCCGAGTGGCTGATTGACCGCTTGGGTCACCAATACGTGCTGTCCAATCGCCCACTATGAGAATAACCTTGTGCCCGAGTTGTTGAAGCTGACGCAATTTTCTCAGGCCAACCACATGCCCTAGATGAATATCGGGAGCGCTGGGATCAAAGCCCTCTTTCAATCTCAAGCACCTTCTTGATTTCAGCAGCTGTATGAATTCCTGTTCCACGATGATTTCGGCTACCCCGCGCCTTAGCAAGGTTCTCAGCAAATCATTTGAGATTTCGGAGACTGGTATAGAGCTATGTTTAGAATCACTCATTTCAGTTTGCCAACGACTAGTCTTGCCCTCTCAATATCCCTGCTAATCTGGGCACTCAGTTCTTCTGCAGAGGCGAAAGGCTTCTCATCCCTGAGCCTCTGTATAAACATTACCTTGAGTTCCTCATCATATAAATCGCCTTTGTAATCTAGCAGATGGGTTTCAACAATCTCTTCGCTATCCCCAAAGGTGGGGCGAGTGCCAATGTTGGTTACCGAAACAAATCGGTGATTGTTTATATTGGTGATAGTAGCATAAACGCCGTTGCTGGGCAATGCTTGTTCTGGACTCACATCCAAATTGGCAGTAGGGAATCCCAGAATCCGACCACGCTTACTTCTTGAGGTAACTCTGGCAGTAATGCTAAAGTGGCGTCCCATCAAACTCGCTACTTTTTCTGTATTTCCTTGGGCTAATGCTTGACGGATAGCTGTGCTGCTTACTATTTCACCGTTGACTGAAAAGCAAGGTATGATTTCCACACTGAATGCTTCTTCTTGCCCCAGTGAGTGAAGGAAGTGAACATTCCCTTCGCGTCCCTTTCCTAATGCGAAATCAGGGCCACCTATTAGGCCACGCATCTTGAGGTATTTTTTGAGCAATCTAATGAAGTCCCGGGCGCTAAGATGTGCAAGCTCTGGAGTGAAAGATAGGGGAACGACTAAGTCTATGCCTAGCTCTCTCAGAGACTTGATCCTGTCACTCAGGTTCTCTAGCATAGGTAAATGGGCATCTAGATGCAACACTGATTGGGGATGGGGGGTAAAGGTAACTACGCCACTGAGTAATCCGGTTTCCCTGGCTTTCTGGGTCAAATATTCCAGCAAATAGCGATGTCCGGCATGGACGCCGTCAAAGACACCAACGGCGAGAAGCGTTTCCCTATCTGGAGCTATATTGGCTAGTTCTTGCTCAACACTCATTGAACTCAGGCTTCGAATTGTGTGACAGAAGTCACTGATTCATTCATAGCTTGCGTTGTGGCTACTAATTGCAAGGTAGACTGCAGCACTGCAATTGCTACCTTTGCCAAATTTAAGCTAATAGCCTATCCCATTTATCATATCCCGTCAAGAAATCTGACATCTTCGAAGAGGGATGATATCTCGAGCACTTCTGCAGTGCTGCCCTTAGGAAAGGAGAAACGCTGCCTTAGGAATAAAAGCGACATGCTCGAGCTTGGGATCATTTGTTGCTCATTTTCGATAAACCCCATCCAAGCTAGGCTATCTTAGCGATAGTGAATCTGTGCAAAGCCTTTCGGCTTAAGGAACAGAGGAATGGAGGCAGGGATAATAGTCCCAATTATATTCTTGCTCTTTGGCATCGGATGGTGTCATTCTAGCTTGCGGACAACAGCCTAGCTAGTTGATACAATTTTCACCTTGCCGCGAATGCCAACTTTGTTACCTATGATGATAATTATTCCGTGTAATTGGTCTATACTTTGGGCCTTCTTGATTGCCTCAGGAAGATCGGCTGGATCTTTGACCATGTTGCCTATGGCAGTGGCTATGGCATCGGCCAAGGGCGTTGAGTGTGAAAGAGCAACGACAGCATCGGCACTGCCCAAACTTAATGAGTGTCCTATAGTTGCAGAGGAGGCGCAAATGCCTAAAGGCGTCTCTTTGGGCTTAATTTCCAGGGCAACTTTTCCTGTGAAGGGGGATTCGCCGGCATAGATTCCCACTAGCCGGTTCTTCAATATTTTGAGAAAAATATCGCCCCCATTTTCTACGATTACCTCTGGAGAGAAGCGAAGCAAATCCTTGCCAATAGCTTCAGCAATAGCGCCGGCTACTGCTGCCATGGGGCCAACGCCGGCCACCTGCGATGCTTCAGCCATATCTCTAACAATAGCTGGAGCATCTTTTTCAACTTGGTAGGGCTCCAGCGTAGTCAGGAAAAGAGGATGGTGCTTAATATATTCCTCGAGCGATGAGCGGTGCTTTAACACGGATTTGAGAGCTTTGTCCTTAAGGTTGTGCTGAGCTTGAATATACAGGTCTGTCTGTTTTACTGCTACGTTGAAGGAAACTAAGTCGCTGTCCTTAATCCAGTGGCGATAGGCTTGTGGCTCATACATAGATTCTCCACTTCGCTCAGAAATATGATCTCATAGCCCGGGGTGGACAAGCCTTAACGCAGAGTCCACAGACAACACATTTATTGTTGTCGAAAAGCACCCTTCTTGTCTTTGGTTCCAGGGAGAAAGCACTGGTGGGGCAAATGGTGACACAAGCTCCGCAATGTGTACATCTGGCTTCATCTCGAACTACGTCCTGGCTTAGGGACTGGATTTCTACCCCCGCCTCAGTGATGTACCGGATACCCTTATCATAGTCTTCTTGGTCGCCGGTTAATTCCATGACTAGCAGTCCTTCCTCGCCAGGCGATACCGAGGCTTTAAGGATGTTGAAACTGAGGTTGAAATCTTTGGCCAGGCGGTAAACTACTGGCTGCCCTGTCACACGGGGAGGAAAGTGGAGCACTATTCTTCTAGAGATTTCCATTCTACTATTCTGTTATTGACCTTTCTCTAAGTGGCTTAAAGGTTATGCCTGACTCTATTCCAGGTAAGGGAGCCGATGGTTCTGTAAGCAGGAATTCGCCTTTTCTTATCCATTCTTTTAGGGTATTGGCAATCTCCACTGCCTTAGGGTAGCTAGATAGGGAAGCCGTAGGCACATCTTTTCCTTGGATTTGGATACGGCCACTTTTGAGGTCAGCGTAGCTGACCTCTCCCAAGATATCTGGGTTCCTCTGGGGATAGGCTTCAGAGTAATCCACGACGGGAGAGAAAACCTCAGCATCGCTTACCGTAGTATACTGCAGAATCTCCTCGGATAGTATTGGTATGGGGATGCCTATGCCTACGGTCAAGGTACAGCCATAACCAAGCATGCTTGTTCCCAGCAGCCATTCTGGCTTCATTTGTTTCAGGTCGCCAACGAGGGCTAAAGTTCCGCCAGGCTCTTTGGGCACGCCACTATGGGTGCGTGGGATGGATGGGTTGTGTTGTGTTCCATGCCAGGCAACATAGCCGATTCCACCGCCAAGGAATACCTTGGTTCCCATGCCTATGGTCTTATAGTAGGGGTCGTTAAGCAGAGGGGAAAGCTGTCCTGAAGTGGAGTAATTAGCATTGCCCAAGTCTGGCTTTAGCACTCCCATATAAGTGTAAATCATTCGGTCTGACAAATTCACGCCGACCTCATAGTTTTGGCAGGCATTTCTTACATTGAACAAGATGGCATTATTGATGTCTTTGATATTTATCCACGTTTCCAGCTTTTTCCTCGGATAGCAGTCTGTGCCATAGGCAGCGGCTACCAGTCTGATATCTTTTCCGGCTACCAGTTCTTCGATGACATGCCCTCCGCCATAGCTGAATTCGCCCGGATAGATTCTGTTTCGTGGGTCATCGTCGGGGAGCGCAGTTGCACCGAGGAAAACGTCCACAGCGGCCAGGCCGGTGTAGACCGATACATCGTTGAGATAAACCTTACCGCCGCCGAGTTTTATCCTGGGTTTGGAATGGCCAATGTTGAGGAAAGCGCCTGAAGAGCACATAGGGCTGAAAGTGCCAGTAGTGACCACATCTACTTCCTCTGCTGCCTTGCTTATGCCTTCTCTCTTGGCAATGTCAATCACTTCTTCGGCGGTGACTATCACTGCCTTTCCTCGTTTAATTCTCTCGTTGATTTCAGCGATTGTTTTTGGCATTGAATGATATTGGATTCTGCGAACGTAGAATTCTTAGGGATCTCTTACTTCAGTAACTCTGTGGCTAGTTGAGCTGCTTTTTTGCCGGATAGAAGCATGCCGCCGAATATTGGCCCCATTCTAGGGGAACCGAAAACAGCGGTGGCTGCCATGCCGGCGACTATTAATCCAGGGTAAACCTCCTGTGTATTTTCGGGGACTTTCTTTTCAGCTAGCTCAGCCCACATTGATTTCTCACCGGCTATCCTTCCGCTTGGCGTCCTCAATTTTCCCCCTACCTTCTCGGTGACCAGACGACAAACCTCGCAGTCATGGCCGGTGGCATCTATCACCAGCTTAGACCTTATAGCTAGGGGGTCTATGTGCAACTTTTCTAAAAGCACAGGGCTCCAATTTAGCACCAGTCCACTAACTCTGTCGGCCTCTCTAATAACCACGTCCTCAACACTGATTAAATTAAATACCTTCGCTCCAGCTTTCACGGCTAGAGAACAGAGGGTTGAAGCTAGTTCTACAGCACTAGCCAGATGATAACCCTTTTCGTATTCAATGCTGGCGATGCCAAATTCATCCAGGATCTCTTTGGCCTCATCCTGAACTACAATCTTGTTGAACATCATGCCGCCTCCCCATATCCCACCACCAGCACTTATCTTTCTCTCGAAAATCGCTGTTCTAACTTTCCCTTTAGCCAAGTAATAGGCAGCAGTCATTCCCGCTGGGCCAGCACCGACGATGGCCACATCGAGCTCCATTGCTTCAAGCAGGTCTTTCATGTAGCTTTCGGTTATGGCTCTGGAAATAACAACCTCATCCATTGGTTAACTCCTTTTAGCTATTGCGCGAACGGTTGGGCAATTGTGCCTGGAAAATATGCTTGCTAGTATACTCTCCTCAGAGCTAATTTTCCAGTGC
>CAZJGF010000050.1:0-10906 GCA_964545665.1 uncultured Dehalococcoidales bacterium | reverse complement strand
CTCCCAAGTTTGGTTTTATAGCTATTACTTTACGCGTATGGAATACGCTTGGGAGACCTGTGGAGTAGAAATGTAGAAAACCAGAAAGTATAGAAGTAGAACAAGTAAACTAGAAGAATCCTCCCAAGCGGGAGGATTTTTATTTTAGATTGCTGAACCTCACCCTCGACTCCCTCTCCATTTGATGGAGAGGGATGGGGCGAGGTTGGAGGAAGTCATATTAAGAGGAAGCGCTTAGGCTGTTAGCGAGAATCTAAAATGTTGGAGGAACAAAAAGTGATAATAATGGAGACCGATGCCACGGAAGAACAAGTAGCCGAGGTAGTAAAGGAGATAGAGAAATATGGGCTGAGAGCCGATGTATCCAGAGGAGACTATATGACCGTGATTGGGCCAGTAGGGGATGAGAGGAAGCTGCCATTTGATCGCCTTGCAGTTCTGCCCGGCGTAAAGGAGGCCACGATGGTTGAAACCCCGTATAAACTAATCAGCAGGGAATATGCCAAATTCTTTGGAGAAGCGGGCGACCGCAGGGTAATTAGACTAGGAAACGTTAGCATAGGTAGTGGTGAGCCGGTGTTTATTGCCGGGCCTTGTGCGGTGGAGAGCCGGGAGCAGATATTCAAGATTGCGGAAGGGGTAAAACGGGCTGGTGCTCATATCTTGCGGGGAGGTGTTTTTAAGCCGCGGAGCTCGGTTCACTCTTTCCAGGGGTTGGGAGCTAATGGGCGAGAGGGGGCGGAGGAGGCCCTGGCTTGGTTGCGTGAAGCCGGGGAGGAATTTGAGTTGCCCGTGATAACTGAGGTAAGAGGGGAGGCACAGGTTGACCTGGTGGCAAAGTACACCGATATACTCCACATAGGAGCCAGGAACATGTATGACCAGGATCTGCTTGTCCAGGCGGCCAGGAAACGCAAGCCCGTTTTGGTGAAAAGGCATTTTGGAGCTACCATTGAGGAGTTTTTGTGTTTCGCTGAATACGTCGCGGCTGAGGGCAATAAGGATATAATTCTGTGCGAAAGAGGAATAGTGCCCGTGGGCAGGGGGAAAAGCTATACGAGATATGTACTTGACCTTGCTGCTGTTCCGGTGGTTCAGAAAGAGACTTATCTACCAGTAATTGTTGACCCCAGTCATGCGACAGGTCGCAGAGACCTTATCTTCAATATGAGCTGTGCCGCTATAGCAGCAGGAGCTGATGGATTAATGATTGAGGTACATTATGACCCAAGAGAAGCGCTGGTTGATGGGCCGCAGATGATTACGCCTGATGAACTTAAAGATGTCATTGATGCTTGTCGGAAAGTTCACAAACTAGTCAGCAGTCAGCAGTCGAATGCGAAGAATTAGGGTTAGACTTAGCAACAGTAGTTATGAGATCCGCATAGGTCCAGGGCTAATTATGCAGACTGGACATTGGTTAAAGGAACTTGGGTTCAGCGATAAGCTAGTAATTATTAGCGATCCCACGGTTAAAAGCCTCTATGGCGATGCTTTGCGACAGAGCCTCATCAGCGAAGGCTTCAATGCGAATGTTTTAGAGGTTCCTGAAGGAGAAGAACAAAAATCGTTACAGACTGCGAGCAGGCTATACAATGAATTGAGCGATTTCTATGCGGAAAGGACAACACCGATTTTAGCTTTAGGTGGTGGTGTTATTGGAGACTTGTCGGGATTTGTTGCCGCCACCTATTTGCGAGGGATGCCACTTGTTCAAATGCCAACCACTTTACTGGCGCAGGTCGACAGCAGCATTGGCGGTAAGGTGGCAGTAAACCATGGGCATTTGAAAAATAAAATCGGAGCATTCTACCAGCCGAGCTTAGTGGTTTCAGACATTGCTGCCTTGAGGAGCCTTAGCATCGGAGAATTGAGTAACGGGTTAGCTGAAGCAATAAAAAGTGCCGTTGTCTGGGATAGAGAGTTCTTCGCCTATCTAGAAGAAAATCTGGAGAAGATAAAATTAAAAGAGGCGGGGTTTATCCCCGCCCCTACAGACAAGGCGCTCGAGGAAGTTGTTTTCAGGTCAGCTAAAATCAAAGCTGAAATAGTCGAAAAGGACGAGAGGGATTCAGGCTTGAGAAATATCTTGAACTATGGTCATACGATAGGGCATGCCATTGAGACAGTCTCAGGTTTCGAGGTTGGGCACGGTGAGGCAATCGCTATTGGGATGCTAGCTGCAGCAAGAATCTCAAACAGGATGGGGATAGTTGATAAGGGTGAGCTTATGAGGCTGAAGAGCGTTGTAGAAAGAACCGGCTTGCCCATAAGAATGCCGGGCCTTAAGGTAGAAAAGATAATCCAGACTATAAGGCATGACAAAAAGATTCTCCAAGGTAAGACAAGATTTGTCTTACCCAGAGCGATAGGAGACGTATTTATTACCGATGAGGTAAGTCCATCTTTGATAGAAAGCGTTTTGGTTGATTTAAATGAAGAGACCTAGAATCTGCGGCGTGATTGTAAACAAAGACCTGGAACTGATAAGAGATAGTGAAGAATTCGTAGATCTGTTCGAGGTCCGAATAGATCTTATCGGTGATGGGTGGCAAGAGCTGCCCCAGCAGCTTAGGAAACCCTGGATAGCTTGTAACAGAACCGCCGATGAGGGGGGTAGGTGGGAAGAGGACGATGAAGGAATGATAAAGGAGCTTCTTAAAGCAGTGGAACTGGGTGCAGACATAGTTGACCTTGAGCTTGGGACGAGAAATCTAGGGGAGATTGTTGGGCTGATAAAGAAAAGGACAAAATGTCTTCTGTCATTTCATGAGTTGAGCGGTACGCCCCCTATTAGTGAAATGAGGGGGATAATTCAAAGGCAACTGGAAGCGGGCGGCGATGTGTGTAAAGTAATTACTACAGCCCAGAGGTTTGAGGACAACCTGACCGCTTTGCAACTTATTACTGAGTTTCCTGGGATAAGAGTAATCTCGTTTGCCATGGGCCCTTTGGGTCAGGTTAGCAGGATTTTCTGTCCCTTGGTTGGCGGAGATTTTATCTATGCCTCGCTCGAGGAGGGCAAGGAATCCGCTTCTGGTCAGATAACAGCCAGAGGATTAAGGAGAATCTATGAACTGGTGGGAAAGGGAGGGTAGGGTGACAGCGGGAGAAGCAAGGCTATGTGGGATAATTGGCGATCCTATAGAGCATACTATGTCTCCGGTAATGCACAATGCTGCCTTTAGCAAGCTGAGGTTAAACTACCGGTACGTTTCATTCAGAGTGAAGAAAGAAGAATTAGGCAACGCTATCGAAAGGATGCGCGACCTAAAGATGAGGGGGCTAAATGTTACTATACCTCACAAGGTTGCCGTCATACCGTTTTTGGATGAGTTAGACCCTCTAGCTAAGGAGATAGGCGCCGTTAACACAATAGTGAATGATGACGGAGTTCTGACGGGGTACAATACTGATGCCACCGGGTTTTTACGTGCTCTGCTTGCGAGAGGAATTGAGCCAAAGGGGAAGAATGTGGTTATTCTGGGGGCTGGTGGAGCCTCAAGAGCAATTTCGTTTGTTCTGGCTAGAGGAGGTTGCGATGTGCTTATCCTTAACAGGACACTGTATAAGGCAAGGGAATTGGCCAGTAGCGTTTCAGAAGCTTCCCGAAAAGAGGTTAGAGCTCTAGAGCTGAACAGGGAAAACGTGGTAAGAGCGCTGCAAGAAACAGATATCTTGGTTAACACCACCAGCGTGGGCATGAGTCCCAATGTTGAAGAAACTCCTGTTAACGCTGATTCTTTGAGCGGGGTGAGGAATCCTACCCTCATTGTTTTCGACATTGTGTATAATCCAGTCAGGACGAGGTTACTGAGAGAAGCTGAGAAGGCTGGCGCACAAACCGTAAGCGGGCTTGACATGCTGGTCTGCCAAGGGGCTCTGGCTTTCGAGAAGTGGACCGGCCTGGAGGCGCCATTCGGATTGATGAAGGAAGAGGTAATTAAAGCGCTGGAGAGGCATGAAGGCTAGCATCGCTCTAATAGGGTTTATGGGAGCAGGAAAAACTGTGGTTGGCAAAGTTCTGGCTAAGAGGCTAGGGAAGGAATTTGTTGAGCTAGACTTGCTGATTGAGCGGCGGATGGGAAAGTCTATACCTGAAATATTCCAGCAGGACGGTGAAGTGGCTTTTCGGGAGCTTGAGATTGAAGTCACCAAAGAGGTCTCAAGATATAAGAATTTGGTTATTGCTTGTGGTGGAGGGATTGTGCTCAACAGAATAAATATCGACAGGCTGAAAAATGAATCTATAATCGTTTACCTGACTGCATCTCCGAGGGTGCTCCTGAGGCGGGTATCAGGCAGCGGAGAGGAAAGGCCACTCCTTAAGACATCCAACAGTGGTGAGGGTGAACCCTGGCACTACGATTTGGTGGCTCACTCCCGGCTAAACAGGAGTATCCGAGAGCTTTTGAGATTCCGAAAGCCATTTTACGACCGGGCTGCCGATATAACAATAGATACTTCAAAATTGGATATTGATTCTGTCGCGGAGCAAATAATAGTGGAATTGAAGAAGAATGAAAGTTTCAATTCATAAAAGCGAAGTCAAAGGAGGCGTGAGAGCCCCTTCTTCAAAGAGTTACACCATCCGCGGGCTGATGTGCGCTGCCCTAGCAAGGGGCAAAAGTGAGCTAGTATATCCCCTTAGCTCAGATGATACTGAAGCTTCCCTAGGTGTGTTGCGTAAGGTTGGAATTCACATCCGACAGAGTGGCGATTTCTGGCAAGTTACCGGGGGAGAGTTTCATGAGCCAAGTGGAGAATTGTTCTGTGGTGAATCTGCGGCCACCTTGAGGTTTATGACTGCTATCAGTTCACTGATTCCAGGGGAGTGCCGACTAGTCGCCGGTCCTAGTCTTTCAAAGAGGCCCATCAAGCCGTTGGTCCGAGCGCTTAGACAACTGGGAGTGAATTGTTCATGCCCTGAACATAGTGAAGGACCTCCGGTGGTTGTTAATGGAGGTACATTAAGAGGTGGAGTGGTTGAACTACCTGGTGACATAAGTTCTCAGTTTATATCGGCGTTATTGTTCATAGCCCCCTTTGCTGAAGACGGAATCAGGATCAGACTGAGCACTTCTCTGGAATCAAAACCTTTTGTGCTGATGACCGTAGACTGCCTTAGGGAGTTTGGGGTAAATGTGGGAGGGCAAGCGGAAGACTCTGGAGGATTTGCAGTATCAAAGCAGGCATATAGACCAATCAAGTATCAGGTGGAAGGGGATTGGTCCTCAGCGTCGTACTTCTTGGCATTGGGAGCTCTTTGTGGAGAGATAGAGGTAGAAAATCTAAATCTTGAGAGCCTGCAAGGCGACAAGATGATATTGGATTTCTTAAGAGATATGGGTGCTTCGGTCGAGTTACATAAGAATTCAGTCGTAGTGAGGAAGTCGAGGTTGAATGCCATACAAGCCGATGTATCCAACTGCATAGACCTCTTACCTACTATGGCAGTCTTGGCAGCAGCAGCGGACGGAGCGAGCGAGTTCACTGGAATAGAAAGGGCACGAATAAAGGAATCAAACAGGGTTGCTGCCCTGGGCGAGGGACTGGGAAGGATGGGTATCAAAGTCACCGAGGAGAAGAATAGATTGACCATTGTTGGCGCCGAACCGAAAGGCTCAGTTATAGATGTCTGGGATGACCACCGCATCGCCATGGCCTTTGGTATACTTGGCTCGGTAGCTGGAGAGACAGTAATAAATGATGCTGAGTGTGTTTCGAAGACCTTCCCGCAATTTTGGGATGCTATGAAAGGTGTAGGGGGCAGGGTGAAGATAAATGGGAGATAGTCTAGGCAAGTTTTTTACCATAACAAGCTTTGGTGAAAGTCACAGCAGATGTGTGGGAATCATCGTTGGTGGGTGTCCGGCGGGCTTGGCTATCACTGAGGAGGATATTCAAAGGGAGGTAGATAGAAGGAAGCCAGGGGCTGGAATGGGAGCCACAAGAAGGGTGGAGGAAGATGTGGTTGAGATTTTGTCCGGCGTCTTCAATGGACGGACCACTGGTGCTCCTATGTGTTTGCTAGCATGGAATAAGGATGTGGATTCCAGTGAGTATGAAAAGGTAAGGTTCTTGCCTAGACCGGGTCACGCTGATTATACCGCCTTCATGAAATATGGAGGGTTTAATGATTTTAGAGGTGGAGGCAGGTTCTCAGGAAGAATCACCGCCCCTTTTGTTATGGCTGGAGCAGTAGCTAAGAAGTTGCTCAATTTGGTTGGCATTGAAGTCCTGGCTCATACTGTCGAAATAGGAGGGATAAAGGCTGAGCCAAAAGGCTTTGATGAAATAAGAAAGAATGTTGAAAAGAACTCGGTCAGGTGTGCTGACCCAAAAGCGGCCCAAGCTATGTCCAGAGCAATCGAGAAGGTTGGACAGGAAGGTGATAGTATTGGTGGGGTAATAGAATGCGTGGCAGTCAATGTGCCGGTCGGCTTGGGCGAGCCAGTCTTTGACACGCTAGAGGGGGATCTGGCTAAAGGTCTTTTCGCTATTCCAGCAGTTAAAGGGGTGGAATTTGGCTCAGGTTTCTCTTCTGCCGAAAAAAGAGGGTCAGAGAATAATGACGCGTTTATTATTAGAAACGGCAGGATAGTTACTGTTACTAACAACGCTGGTGGCATACTCGGCGGTATAAGTAATGGTATGCCGATAGTGGGCAGGGTGGCCATCAAGCCAACGCCATCTGTGGCAAAGGTGCAGGAGACGGTAAATGTGCAGAATATGGAAGGTGACAGCTTGGAAATCAGAGGAAGACATGATGTTTGTATCGTTCCCAGGGTGGTGCCAGTTGTGGAAGCTATGACGGAGGTGATTCTTTGCGATTTTGCTATGAGAGCAGGGATTATACCGGGGGTATTAAAATGAGCTTAGAAGATTTGAGAAGGAAAATAGATGAAACTGATACCCAGATAGTTAAACTTGTAGCTGAGAGGGTAAGGATTGCCGCAGAAATAGGCAGGGAAAAAGGGAGACAAGGAATACAAGTTGAGGACTGGCCAAGGGAAAAGGCAGTCTTGGAAAAAGTCAAGGATATTGCTAGGGATGAGAGTATAAGCCAGGAAGACGTGGAAATTATTTATAAACAGATAGTGACTGTGTGTAGGGAGGTACAACAGCAAGTAAAGGTTGCTTTCCAAGGTGAAATTGGTGCCTATAGTGAGGAAGCAGCTTTTAACTTTTTCGGGCCTTCAGTTCAAATACAGCCTTATGAGAGCTTCGACGATGTGTTCAAGGCGGTGGAGAATAGGGAAGTGGGATTTGGGATTGTGCCTGTTGAGAACTCATTGGAGGGAAGCATAAGCAGAGTATATGACCTGCTTCTGGATTCGCCGCTCAGGGTATGCGGCGAGATGGAGCTTCGAGTTGTCCATTGTCTAATAGCCAATCCGGGGGCGCGCCTGGATTCCATAAAGAGAGTCTATTCACATCCGCAGGCTCTAGCTCAATGCCGGGCTTTCTTGAAGCATCTGGGCTGTGAGTTAATCCCCAGCTATGATACGGCCGGTAGTGTAAGAATGATAAGGGAGAAGGGAATGGCAGATGGTGCTGCTATCGCCAGCGCCAGGGCTGCCGAAATCTATGGGATGAAAATCCTTGCTGAGGGGATAGAGGACAACCCAAATAATTTCACCAGGTTTTTTGTTTTGTCCAAGCAAGATTGCCCACCCTCGGGTTATGATAAGACCTCCATAGTCTTTTCGGTGAAGGAGGAGCCAGGGGCACTGTATAAAGCTCTTAGGAAATTTGCTATCAGAAATATCAACTTAACCAAGCTTGAGTCAAGACCTACTAGACAGAAGCCATGGGAATACAATTTCTATCTGGATTGCGAGGGACATCGAGATGGTAAAGCATTGGAAGAGGCTTTGAAGAATTTGGAGAGGACTTCACTGTTCGTAAAGGTATTGGGTTCGTATCCTAAGGCAAAGCCCCCCTCACCTAACCTCTCTCCTGGAGGGGGAGGAATAGGTTGATGGTGATGAACCAGGCGAAGAGAATAGCGATAATTGGTGGGGCTGGGAAAATGGGGCGATGGTTTGCTAATTTCTTATTAAGGGATGGCAGGGAGGTGGCAATAACAGATAGCAACAGGGAAAAGCTATTGGAGGCCAGGAAGCAGCTAGCCGTTGAAACCATGTCCAACGTGGAGGCAGTTAGGAGTGCTGACGCGGTTTTGATATCAGTGCCCATAGATAGCTTTGAGGAGGTTGTGGAACAAATCCATCCCCATATACATTCTGGACAGGTTATCATAGATATTACATCCGTCAAGGTGTTCCCAGTAGAAGTAATGCACAAGTACATAAGAGCGGGATCAGTGCTGGGTGCGCATCCGATGTTTGGCCCTGGTGCCAAGGATGTTAGCAATAAGAATTTTATTCTGACACCCACCAGTGAGGATGAAACAGCTCTGGCTCAAGAAATAAGGCAATATCTGGAAACTAGAGGGGCCAGGGTTACTCTGATGACTCCCCGTGAACATGACGAGATGATGACCATAATACTCGGGCTGCCTTCTTTCATTGCTATGGTTTCGGCTGATACGCTGCTAAGCTTTGACAAGTTGAAGCTAACGAGGGCGATTAGCGGCAGCACCTATAAACTGTTGCTAATGCTGGCAGAGAGTGTTGTTTCGGAAGACCCTGAGCTTTATGCCTCCTTACAGATGAGCTTGCCTGATATGGTAGAAATTGAAGACCTGTTTCGAAGCAAAGCAAAAGAGTGGGAAGGGCTGGTGAAAGATAAAGATAAGCAAAGATTTATCCAGAGAGCGAACATCCTGAGGGACAGGCTTGAGAAAGCTAACTCTGATTTTGGGAAGGCTTACGAAGATATGTACAAGATGGTGGAAGGGTTATGAAGGTTACTTATTCGGGCAGTTTGCTAAGTCCAGCAACTTCCCGCAGGTTATTGATGAAGTAGCGGTAGTTCTCCCATGTCACATCAGGCGGCACGAAGTGGTCCACGGATGGGAAGTAGCCACCTGATTCCAATAGAAGCGGCACCTTGGACATGATTTCCTGGCGTATAGCATTCTTTCCTTTCAGAAGTGCTCGTTTGTCTATATTGCCGCCCAATATTATGTTGCGACCGAACTTCTTCCTCAGGGCAACGGCATCGTTTGCCGCGGCGCATTCTAAAGGCCAGAAGCTGTTGATGCCACACTCTATCCAGAGGGGAATTAGCTCGTTGAGATTCCCGTCGCTGTCGACAAAGATTACGTCAACACCGCTGCTCCGAAGCATGTCGGTGACTTGCCGATAGCGGGGCATCATGAATTTCCGGAACATGTCAGGCGAGATCAGTGGCCCGGTCTTGAAGGCCATGTCCTCCCAGAACATGGCGGAGTCGACTCTCACATCCTTTACCACGCGTTTGATGCTCTCAGTCTCCAGATAACATATTTGATCCATCATTTCCTCTATCAAGTTCGGGTCATCATAGAACATATAGAGTAGACTTTCGAGCCCCATCCATTCCCGAAGGAAGCCGAAGAAGCTGCCCACATTTAACATCGTTGGCTCGTCTCGGCTGTTCATCTTCTGAACGTAGGCATCCCAATCGGAAGGCCATCGCTCGGGGGTATCTGGATCGAGCCTCTTCTTATACTCTTCCCAGGAAGCCCTGTCCTTGACCGGGTGATCCAGGAACATGGGCATCTTCTGGGGGCTGTCCTTAAAAACCCTGACCTTCTGGCCGCCCTCGTTTATCAGGGTAATGGTATGCTCATCTTCCGAGATGAGCCTGGGCTGGTAAGGGGGAACTATGGGCGGGATTTCGTAAACGTAGGCAGCTCCACAGATGTCGAGTTTCCTATCTGAGTATATACCCAATTTTATTTCACGTAGTATGCGTATGTGGTCGAATTGGAAGTAAGCCCGGCGAAAGCGACTATCTAATATCTCCTCGGGAGCACCCTGCTTGACCCACAGCTCCAGCGTTTCAGGCCAGAAGTCATTGATGTAGGGAGTCAGCAGGCATAAGTCACCCGGTCTCTCAAATCGGCAGATAGCCAAGAACCGTTCTCTATTTGAAATACCCATCTGTGCCTCCCTACTAAAGTTTCATCAGGCGTGTGGCTTCGTCCACTGCGGATACACAGTCTTCAGCGAACCCCTCAGCAGCTATTTCATCGGCGAACTCACGGGTAACCGGGGCACCGCCTATCATTATTTTCACCTTGTGTCTCAGGCCAGCCTGTTCCAGAGCGTTGATAACCTTTGACATATAGGGCATTGTTATGGTGAGCAGAGTTGACATGCCCACGATGTTGGCGCTGTGCTCGTGTGCTGCACTGACAAAGGAATCGGCGGATACGTCCACACCCAGGTCTTCTACTCTGAAGCCGTTGCATTCTAACATCAACCTGACAAGCTTCTTCCCGATGTCATGGAGATCGCCTTCTACGGTTCCCAAAACTACTGTTCCCTTGTTATGGATATCTGTACCGGCGAGATACGGTTTCAGTTCCTCGACGCCACGATCCATGGCCCGACATGAGATTAATATCTCAGGAAGATACGCCTGCCCGTCTTTGAATAGCTTTCCCAAGGCTTGTATGCCAGGCACGAGACCCTTCTGTAGAATATCCAGTGGTGGCACGCGGCTGGCGAGTGCTTTCCTGACTATATTGCCAGTCTGCTTATCATCTCCCTTTTCCACAGCCAGGGAGATAGTGCCTAAGTAGCTTTCCAATGGGGAAACCTCCTCGCATTCACTATTTTTACCCGGTGGACAACTCATCCCGCTCTCAAGGCTTTGCCCAGAGTACCCTCGGCAAACATAGCGTCGAGAGAATCGCCCAAAGTATATATTGTTTGGTCAATGTCCTCCCTAGTATGCGCTGCCGAAAGGATAAAGCATCTGCCATCAAAGGTGGCGATACCATGCTGAA
>CAZJGF010000049.1:0-11129 GCA_964545665.1 uncultured Dehalococcoidales bacterium | reverse complement strand
TAACTGCGTATGGTAAACTCTAGCTAATAGGTCTTTGATAAATAAAAAAGCGGAGTCTCTTCCAATACAAGATGAGCCTGAAGAGGGCGTCGATTTCTAACGCAAGATTAGACTGAGAAGTTAGGGCGACTCGTTTATGATTGGGACATGCGACTGATGATGAACGATGGACAATTACAGCCGATAGAACAAATCAGTCAATTTCTGGAAGGGAGTGCGGCACTAGAGTTCAGAGATTTATCTGCTGAAAAGAAATACAAATGGACAGAGACAGTGCTGGTGAAGTTTAAATATGATAGGCCAAAGATAGCGGAGGTGCAAATACGAGACTACCTTGATACAATGACAGAAGGAATTTACGCTGTCGATAATCTATTGTGAGGTCGATATGAGATGATATGCCCTACCTGCAAGAGCAGTATGATAGTTGTTGAGCACAGCAATATCGAGCTTGACTATTGCACCAACTGCCACGGGGTGTGGTTCGACTCTGGAGAACTGGAGCTTCTGATGGAGTCGACGGAGCTGGAGAGCCCAAATCAGCTCTTAAGCGACATCCTCAATTCCCCGGAAGCTGCATCACCAGAGAAAAAGCGAAAGTGCCCTCTCTGTGGCCAGAAGATGAAGAAGACAATCATAGGTGAACAGCCAGAGATACTTATTGATGTCTGTCAGCAGGGAGACGGC
The DNA here is from genome assembly GCA_964545665.1 of uncultured Dehalococcoidales bacterium. GTDB lineage: Bacteria > Chloroflexota > Dehalococcoidia > GIF9 > AB-539-J10 > CAZJGF01. The sequence goes on along the minus strand of CAZJGF010000049.1, from coordinate 10,442 downwards.
CTGTGGTTTGATGGAGGCGAGGTTGATCAATTGATGAAGCAACTGCTTAGGAAACCTTCGAAAGAAGGAGGCCATCAGCAGCAGGTTATCACCTTCCTAGGGGAAGTGTTCCAGGCACAAGAATAAACCACAGTCAGATAGACGCAGGATGACAAAAGGCACTAGCTCACGTAAACTACATATGAATTGCTGTGGAGGTGTTCTATGGTAACTTATGTAATCATTGGCATTGTTGTAATTCTGGTTATTGTGTTCGTTGCAACCTATAACACTCTGGTCAGGAAGCGCAACCAAGTGAGGAATGCCTGGGCACAGATCGATGTCCAGCTAAAAAGGCGGTATGACCTCATCCCCAACCTGGTAGAGACAGCCAAGGGCTATATGAGGCATGAGAGAGAAACACTGGAGGCTGTAACCAAAGCTCGTAATCTTGCCCAGCAGGCAGCATCCGCTGGGGCAGGTGCCCGGGCCAAGGTCGAGGGCGAGCTGAGTTCTGTCCTGTCACGGCTGCTGGCCGTGGCTGAGAACTACCCTGACCTGAAAGCCAATCAGAACTTCCTAGCCCTCCAGGAGGAGCTCACTTCAACAGAGAACAAGATAGGCTTTTCCCGCCAGTTCTACAACGACTCAGTTTTGCGATATAACAACCAGACCCAAGTCTTCCCCTCCAATATGGTTGCCAGCATGGCTCATTTCAAAGCTGAGGAGTTCTTTGAGATTACAACGGCCGAGGAAAGAGAAGCACCCAAGGTCAGCTTCACCTGAACGGCGATCACATAGTATATGTGGGAACAGATAAGGTCTAACCAGCTAAGGTCAGCAGTGCTTGCGGTCGGAATGGCGATACTCCTGCTCATAGTTGGGTATGGGATAGGGCTGTACTTCTTCGGCAGCGGCATCGGGGGCATGATTATCGCCCTGATTGTATGGGGGGTGATGAATCTGATTGCCCTATCCCAGGGTGATAACATACTGCTGTCGTTATCACACGCAAAGAAGATCAGCCGTGATGATCTCCCTCGTCTCTATAATATAGTTGAGGAAATGAAGATCGCCTCGGGGCTGGAGAAAATGCCCGACATCTACATCATTGAAGACTCATCACTGAATGCCTTCGCCACCGGCAGAAACCCCAACAAGCTAGCTGTGGCCATTACCTCCGGGCTATTGCAAAAACTCAATCGCGATGAACTGCAGGGTGTAATCGGCCACGAAATAGCTCATATGAAGAATCGTGACGTGCAGTTGATGGTCACAGCAGGTATCCTTCTCGGCGCTATTGTCATTCTGGCCTGGTATGGAACGAGAGTGTTGTTCTTTAGCAGCATGACAGGCGGCAGAAGAACATCCTCGTCGGGTGGCGGCGCGGGGCAGTTGATAATTCTTGCTGTAGCCATTGTCCTGATGATACTAGCACCGATTTTCGCCCAGCTCATCTACTTCGCTATTTCCAGAAAAAGGGAGTATCTGGCTGATGCTTCTTCGGCTCTTTATACCAGGTACCCTGAAGGGCTGGCATCAGCACTGGAGAAACTAGCTGCTTCGCCTATCCAGCTAAAATCAGCTAACAAGGCCACAGCTCCGATGTATATCATCAACCCCTTCCGCAAAAAAGGCAGGCCAGCCAGTAACCTCACCAGCACCCACCCTCCCATATCAGAGAGGATACAAATCCTGCGCTCAATGGCTGGCGGAGCTTCTTTCTTCGACTATGAAAAGGCCTACCACCAGCTTCACAGGACTGACAGGAAACTTATCCCTGCCTCCGCCGTAAGTGTTGCCGGGACTGTTGCACCGCGCGCGGCACGACCCGAGGGACCGCTGGCAGAGCCAGACAAGCTCGCAAGAACCCGCGAGATCTCAGACCTGATGTGGCGATCCAGCAACTACAAGACTATCCGCTGTGAGTGCGGCACCGGGCTAAGAATTCCACCCAAGTTCAAGTCACCCACAATCAGGTGCCCCCACTGCGGCAGAACTAACCCGGTCTGAGAACCCAGCTTCCCGGTAGATTAAAATCGAAATGGCGATAAAAATGGAGAGGCGATCATCAGTTAGAACAGTCTACCTTTATCTTTTTGCGCTGGTTGCGGTCTGGCAATCCTAGTTATCGGAGGAGTCCGCTTTATCGACATGGGACTCAAAGTCTTTGTTTTTACCCAGGCTGAAGAAGAGCAACGCTTATTCCCTCCCCACCCACCAATGCCTTATCAGCTTGAAGTAGTTGAGAATCTCCAAGATGAAGAGGGATTATCAGAAGAAGAGAAAGCTGCTATCCAACAGTGGCTGGCAGACTATGAAAGCTGGAAGGAAGAGAGTCCAAATTTTGACTATCTCACCGCCAGAAGACACCGCGACGCCTCTATGAATTTAGCTTTAATCCTGGTTGGCTTCCCTCTGTATTTCTTCCACTGGCGTATTATCAAGAGAGAACTGAAGAAAGAGGAAGCACCACTAGCCTGAATTAACTATCTTTTAGTTTAGTATTTTGCCTTAATAAGGTTTTACCTCCTTTCTAAAGCAACAATTAAGAACTGGTGTTAATCACAACTTAGTAGTATCAACTGGCTAAATGATTTGACACGCAAGGAATTGTAATTTAGCAATGTGGGCAAAGCTAGCGATGGATTATAGAGACATTAAATGTAACTGTGTATGGTAAAGGTATAGTACTATGCTATACGATATGCTGATTAAGCACTAGCTGTCGAAGGATAATGCATGAGGGAAATATTTCTGGAGATTCACTTGGAACCCTGCCAGAAGGCGGGTTCTTGGCTACCAGTGAAGAGCTGCCCGGCTCAGTTTCTGGACATAATGGAGAGGGAGTTGTAGCTGCTTCCTACCGGCTTATGCGCAAGCCAGCACCCTTGATTTGCCTTTCAATCTCCTCCAGCGTCGACCAGTTAATATCGCCAGGATTTGAATGCTGCAACGCAGCATAGGCGTTTCCATACTGGAGCCCTTTCTGTACATCGCCACTGATATAGCCGTATAAAAACCCGGCAGAAAAGGAATCGCCGGCTCCAAGACGATCAATTATCTCCACGTCGTACACCCTATCCTCGTATACCTTGCCATCTGAGTAAGCCATCGCCGTCCAACGATTCCTCAACACCGATATGTCTTCCCGTATGGTAATGCAAACCACCTTAAAATTGAATTTCTCAGCCAACTTCCTGGCTACTTCCTGGTAACTGTCAGCCTTGATGCCCAGCACTTTCTCAGTGTCCTCTTCCGTGGAAATAAGGAGGTCAACGTACTGCATCAGCGGTTCCTGACACTTTCCGGCTTCTTCCGGCGTCCAGAGCCTGGCTCGGTAGTTAAGGTCATAGCCCACCTGGCAGCCGACCTTCTTCGCCGTTCTTAAAGCTTCAGCCGTGACCTCAGCGGCGCTGGGGCTCAATGCCGGTGTAATACCACTGGTGTAAAACCACTTCGTCTGGCGTAACAGCTCCTCCCAGTTTACCTCTCCCGGTCTTATTCGGCTTATTGCCGAGTTAGCCCGGTCGTAGACCACTTTGCTCGCTCTTGGCGAGGCACCAAACTCCAGGAAGTAGACCCCTACACGGTCGTCCTTTGTCCATACAATGCGGGAAGTATCCACTCCCTGCTCTCGTGCTTTGTTACGAATCATCCGGCCAAGTTCGTTGTCGGTAAGACGTGAAACCCAGGCAACATTCAATCCCAGCCGGCTGAGCCCAACCGCCACACTCATCTCAGCGCCGCCAGCGTTCACATCAAGCACGTTTGTCTGCTCCAGCCGGCGGTAGTTTGGCGGCGATAGCCGTACCATTGTCTCACCGAAGGTTACAACATCGAACATGTTTCTACCCTCCTCTATTATTACCAGAGCCTACCCTGCCCTTGCCAGTCTCACCGCCTCAACGAATTTTCTGGCGTTTTCAGTGATTATGTCATATCTCCTCTCGCTCACCGCCTTTCTATCCACAAGCGATGTGCCAACCGACACCGCCACTGCACCTGCCCTGATAAAGTCTGGCGTGTTCTCTAGATTCACCCCTCCGGTGGGCGTCAACCGTATCTGGGGAAACGGCCCCTTGATATCCCTCAAGTATCTTGGCCCGAGCGCTCCGGCGGGAAACACTTTAACAATGTCAGCGCCCGCTTCCCAGGCGGTCAGTATCTCGGTTGGAGTCAAAGTCCCAGGTATCACCACCTTGCCGTAGCGATGGCAGACTTCTATCACCTTCAAGTTCAAGTTCGGGCTGACCACAAACTCAGCTCCAGCGAGTATCACCGCTCTGGCTGTTTCTGGATCAAGCACCGTGCCAGCACCCACCAGCACTTCGCCCTTCATGGCACTCTTGAACTCCTTGATGGCATCTATTGCACCGGGGACGGTCATGGTCACCTCTATAGGCTTAACTCCACCCCTGGCGATAGCCCCGCATACTTCTACTGCTTCCTGAGCACTGCCAACCCTCACTATGGCCACCACACCACAATCTATGATGTCCTGTAGGTTCCTTTCCTTATCATCCATATCTCGCCTCCCAATTTAGAATCAACAATAGCCTGCTCGGATATTCTGCAAATCAGCCTTAAACATCCAGACTTCTTACGCATTACAGTTGCCGCGGACAGCATCCTAGGAAGACAAAGCCTTTTTTAGCTTCGCCACAAGGTCGTTTCGTGGCGGAGAAAAAATGTCGATAGCCTTGCAGCCCGTTTCTGGAATATAGCCTCCGTGCTCTATGTTTGAGGGCAGTATGATGACATCTCCCTTCTTCAGATGATATAGCTTCCCTTCGACTATCTCGTCCTGCTCACCGTCTACAACTATCATCACTTGCTCTGATTCATGACGGTGGGGAGGGAAGTAAGCATTGGGCTCCTGAGTAAGAAAACTGACCGTGATATTTTCCGCAGACACAATGTGACTTTTTGAGCCAGGAACCAGCTCTACCAGAGGAACATCGGGGTAGTGGATAACCCGTTTGTTGAACTCCTCCTGGCTAGCGTAGGGCTCTTTCCTCTTCATTAAATTGACCCTCCTCAAATAGGATTTGCCATGGGCAATCATGGCTTACACAGACAATTTGAGTGTAGCAATATCACTGAACTGAAGTCAATCTTTGCGCCAGACCCCGGCACGGCTTGGTGACAGGCATAAGTCCCTTTCTTTCTTATTGCCAGGCGCGAAGCACCGGAGCAATGTCCCATCTGGCTTCCTTTATACTATAATCACTTGTAAAATCAAAGGCAGAGGAGAGAGTTCAATGTCCACAGCAAAAATAGGTGTAATCGGCGGGAGTGGCCTGTATAGAATGGAAGGCATGACTGACATAGAGGAGGTAAAGCTAAGCACGCCATTTGGTGAACCCAGCGAGGCCGTAACTCTGGGTAAGCTGGAAGGGATAGGGATTGCCTTTCTACCCAGGCATGGCAAGGGACACAGGATAAGCCCCGGCGAGTTGCCGGCCAGGGCCAATATCTATGCTTTGAAGTCCTTAGGGGTGGAATGGATTATCTCGGTGAGCGCCGTTGGCAGCCTTAAAGAGGAGATCCGGCCTCTGGACCTGGTTATTCCCGACCAGCTTATTGACCGCACCAAGGGGAGAGCTAGCACTTTCTTCAGCAATGGGATAGTGGGGCATGTTGCCTTCGCTCAACCCTTCTGCCCCGTTTTAAGCCAGGCTTTGTTCGAGGCAGCTATCAAAGCAGGAGCCAAGGTACATCAAGGCGGCACCTATCTAGCCATGGAAGGGCCACAATTCTCCACCCGGGCTGAATCACAGCTTTATCGTAGCTGGGGCGCCGCCATCATTGGCATGACAGCACTACCTGAAGCCAAACTAGCCAGAGAAGCTGAGATATGCTATGCCACTCTTGCCTTTGTCAGCGATTACGACTGCTGGCATCCAGACTATGATTCGGTGACTACCGAAATGATTTTGACCAACATGCTGAAAGGCGTTGATACTGCCAAGAGAATCATAAAATCAACCCTTCCTTCCCTGCCACAAGTAAGAAGCTGTGCTTGTGCCAGCGCACTTAAAGATGCCATTGTCACATCACCGAAATATATTCCAGAAAAGATAAGGGGCGATTTAGCGCTGCTCATCGGAAAATACCTGAGTGAGAAAGAGAACGCCAGCTAAACTAGAATTTGATTGTCTACCCATGGACAATATGTCTCACCACAAAGGAAATATGGTATATTAATAACAACAATACATTTTCACATACAGGATATGAACAAGAAGAAAAGAGTGGCTGCCTTGAAACATCGCCAGCGGCGCAAGAAGCTTGAGGAGAAGAGAAAGGCTCAGGCCTCGGTTAAGGAGAAGTGAACAGGGTTCTGCTTCTAACTGGCAAGCCGGGGACAGGCAAAACGGCCCTTATAAGGGAAGCCATAAGCAGAACAAGAATCAGAGCCGGTGGCTTTTACACCGAAGAGATACGAACTGGCGGAGTAAGACAAGGATTCAGAATAGTCACCCTTGACGGCCAACAGGCCATTTTGGCCCATGTCAACATCTCCAGCCCGTACCAGGTAAGCAAATACAAAGTTGCTATCAACAGTCTGGATAAAGTCGGCGTGCCTGCTATCCACCGGGCATTAAAGGAATATGATGTAACCATCATTGACGAGATTGGCAAGATGGAGCTGTTATCGCTACAATTCAAGGAAGTCGTGCGTCAAGCAATCGACAGCGGTAAGAAGGTATTAGGCACTATTATGCTCGGTCCCCATCCCTTTGCCGATGAAGTCAAAAACCATCCTCAAGTTGAATTGCTGCCAGTAAGCAGGGACAACCATAATCAAGCATTGACTGAAATCTTAAGATGGCTGGAAATGGATACCAAATGAAGATCGCACTTAAACCATTGGGTGACGTGGCCAACGAAGTAATGGAAGAACTCAGGGAAAAAGTTAATCTTGCTTTCCACTGCCCTGTGGAGATAGAAGAGGGCTTCAGCTATCTAGCTCACGCCTATAACCCTGAAAGACGACAATACCTCGCCTCGAACTTGCTAGCTACCTTAAGCAATTCACCCAAGGAAAGAAATGAGAGATTTGTAGGTATAGCTGATGTGGACCTTTACGCCCCGAGACTCAATTTCGTCCTTGGTGAAGCTGACATCGTCTCCGGAACAGCAATCATATCCTTATGTCGTTTGAGGCAGGAATACTATGGCCTGGCACCTGATAAAGCCTTGTTTACAGAAAGAGCCACCAAAGAAATAGTCCATGAGCTGGGACATACCTTCGGTCTAAACCACTGCCCCAATGCTAAGTGCGTCATGCACTTCTCCAATAGCTTGGCTGATACTGATTACAAAGAGGCGGACTTCTGTAGTAAATGCCAGCCAAAAATAATGCCCGTGCTATAGCCTGACGGATTAAGTAGAATTAATCAGGGAGGGGTTAAATGGATTTTGACTTTACCGAAGAAGAAAAGATGTTCCAAGCGATGGTGCATGACTTCGTGGTCCAGGAAATTGAGCCTGTAGCTGCCCAATGGGAAGATGAGGAGAGTTTCCCCTACGAAGTATGGAAGAGAATGGCTGACCTGGGAATATGTGGAGTAGCATTACCCAGGGAATATGGCGGCAGTGGTGGCGGTGAGATTCTCCTGTGCATAGCTACAGAGGAGATTGCTCGTGGTTCCGCTGGCCTGGCTACTGCATATCTGGTTAGCTGTGGCGCGGCCATGGATAGCATTGCCAGGTACGGCACTGAACAGCAAAAACGAACGTATGTTCCACGGTGCAGCACTGGAGACATAGCCTATTTTGCCGTCACCGAAGCAGCGGGCGGAAGCGATGTTGCCCTGATGCAGACAAGATACGCAGAAGATGGTGATTATTACGTTCTCAACGGCAATAAACTCTTCGTAACTAACGGAGAGGAATCCAAGTTTGGCACCGTCTATGCTACTAAGGATACATCGCTGGGATACCACGGTATTTCCTGTTTTGTCGTGGAAAAAGGCACTCCTGGCCTTTCAGTAGGTAAGAAAGAGAGAAAAACAGGCCAGCATTGTAGTTCAACGACCGAGCTGGTCTTTGACAACTGTAGGATCCCCATTGCCAATCGAGTAGGTGAAGAGGGAAAGGGATTTAGAATGGCGTTGGAAGCTGTAGATGCTAGCCGAATTACAATAGCTGCTCAAGCATTGGGCATTGCTGAAGCCGCTTATGATGCTGCCGTGGGCTATACGAAAGAGAGGGAGGCCTTTGGTAAATCGTTGGCTCAAATGCAAGCAATCCAATGGATGATTGCCGATATGGCCACAGACATCGACGTGGCCCGGCTGCTGGTCTATAGAGCCGCCTGGCTGACAGACCAAGGAAAACCGTTTATCAAGGAAGCGGCAATCGCAAAACTCTTCGCCACCGAGGCTTCCCACAGGGTCTGTCACACGGCAGTTCAGATTTTCGGCGGTTATGGCTATACCAGGGATTTTCCCGTGGAGCGCTACGCCCGCGATCAGAGAATAACCGAAATCTACGAGGGGACCTCGCAGATGCAACGATGGGCTATTGCTCGCCAGACATTAGGTGTAAAATAGAGGGAACGAAGGGCAGTCTAAACAGGGAAGACTACTCGCCTTTCACCCAGCAGACGGTCACTGACAGAATGAGTAGCTGGCTAATCAGGAGGTAGAAATGAGAAGGGTAGCGGTTGTTGGCACTGGCCACACACCATTCACCTTTGCTGCGGAGAAGTCATCTGTGGAGCTATTCTCCGAGGCAGCCATTGATGCCACCAATGAGGCAAACCTGAAGCCTGGAGATATACAAGCGATGTTTATCGGCAATGTTCTGGGAGACTTTTCCGAAGGGCAACTCATGGTACAGTCCTATTGCGCTGACGACATTGGCGCTTCCTACATTCCATCTACCAGATTTGAAGGCGGCTGTGCTTCGTCGGCTTTAGCGATAAGAGATGCTTTTGTCTGGGTCGCTTCGGGCTTCTATGACATAGTTCTAGCCGGTGGAGTAGAGACAGCGGCCAAAATGGGCACGCCCTTGGCAACGCGCACCTTCGCCATGGGTCACGACAGTCACTACGAGTACCCCGCCGGCTTGACCTTCCCTGGTCTGTTCGCCATGTTAGCTCACCTCTATTCCTCCAAATACAACACACCACTGAAAAGACTTAAGGAACAAATGGCCCTGGTCTCCGTCCAATCACATCAATACGGCCTATACAACCATCTGGCTCAATTCCACAAAGAGATCACCATAGATGACGTCCTTCATAGCTTTATGGTTTGCTCTCCGTTGCAGTTATATGACTGCTGCCCCTTCTCCGACGGTGCTGCCATGGTTGTTCTAGCCGCAGAAGAGAAGGCAAAGGAGCTGACTGATAAGCCCGTTTACATTATCGGTGTAGGCCAGAGTTCATCTGGTAAGCTCAGCTCTCAAAAGGACTACCTGCCACGCATCAGAGCGAGAGAGGTGTCAGTGAAGCAAGCTTACGATATGGCTGGAATCAAACCTGAGGATGTAGATCTTTGCGAGCTTCACGATTGCTTTAGCATCGCAAGTATTATTGCCTCAGAAAGCCTCGGCTTTGCCGAGTTTGGCAAGGGTGGCAGGCTCTGGGAAAACGCTGACACAGCGATCGGGGGCAAAATACCAACAAACATCTCCGGAGGTCTCAAATCTAAAGGTCACCCCATAGGCGCCACAGGTGCCGGTCAGGTATGTGAAATAGTACATCAAATGAGGGGCCAGGTTGAACCAGAAAGACAGGTAGAGGGAGTTAACATAGGACTGACTGACACGCTGGGTGGAGATGGCGTTGTTTGTAATCTCGTGTTGCAAAAAGGGTGGTGACTAAATAGAAGCACACAGAAGATGAGTTACACACTAAGTTTCAAAGAATTCAATAACGCACTCAAGAAGGATAAGCTGTTAGGTCTAAAGTGCCATGACTGCGGCCAATTTACTTGCCCACCTAAGATGGCTTGTCAGGAATGCAGCAGTACAAATTTGGATATCGTTGAGTTAAGTGGCACTGGCAAAATTGTTACTTTTACCGTTTCTTATGTAGCTTCACAGGGCCGCGAAACCGAAGTTCCTTATACCATAGTGATGGTCGAACTGGATGAGGGGCCCTGGATAATGGGAAACCTGACTGACATCGACCCAAATAAGGTAACCATGGGAGTAATTGGTAAAAGGGTGAAGTTAGGACCTCGTAGTAAGGTATTCCCCGGAGACGCATACTCCATGGGTGGCAAGGAAGCCGAGGCTGGATTAGCCAGGCCAACGTTTGTCTTTGCTTAATCACGAAGAGCACAACCTATGGCTATGGTGACACGGGCAACTCCCAGGCCAGGATATTGGCGAGTCACCCGGACCACCAGATTGAAATTTCGCACCTATCGATGTAGAACGGTCCATGGGGCCGCTTTACTTGGCTGGCTGGGTCTAATATAATAACTAGCTTGGTGACTACC
>CAZJGF010000048.1:0-11583 GCA_964545665.1 uncultured Dehalococcoidales bacterium | reverse complement strand
CAGTCCCGCAGGCGTACTTGCGTTGGTGGACGGAGACAAGCCGTATGCCGTGCCGCTTGAACATCACTTCGACGGTAATACTCTAAGCTTCGTAACAAGCGGAGGAAAGGGACGAAAAAACAATTGTATTGAGAACAATGCCAATGCGTGCTATGTCATATATGAGTCGCGGCGCGAAAAACCTGAGAAAGCTACCCCATGCCGGTCAGTAGTTATTGAAGGTCGGGTAACTTTGCGTGGTACGATGCTTAAGATGGATATCGGCAGGATTGGAAACTGGAAATGCCCTCCCGCCATGTTTGCAACATGTGACGTAGGCTAGTGTTGCCGGCCGCACGCCAAGTTACGCAGGTGCTACGACGCGACTGCACAATCTAGCGTCTCATTGAGTGATAATTCTACATCTGGCCTCTGCTGGTTTCTAACATGGTGGCTTCGCTAAACTTGCTCGAGCGTGTAATCAGTTCAAGAGAACTGTTACCCTTGCTAACAAAATTGAAGCAAATCACAACCGGGGTTTGTAATTGTGGGGAAAGCAGAATGAATTTCTTTGAAAGTCTTTCTTCTATTTATTAGCAGGCAATTGTCGGCGAATGCTTACTTATGGCAGAATTCCTCTCTCTCTGCCAGACCAAGGCATAGCTTTCGCCTAAAGCTCATTTCTCGAAAAGATATTTGTACTGCTCGTACCCCTCTTCCTCAAGCGCTTCCTTCGGAATGAAGCGGAGAGCGGCGGAATTCACGCAGTAACGTTTGCCCGTTGGCGCTGGACCATCATCAAATACGTGACCAAGGTGTGAATCCGCATGTTTACTCCTCACCTCTATCCTGATCATGCCATGGTTTCTGTCCTCTCTGGTCACTATATTGCCAGGCTCAAGAGGTTTGCTGAAACTAGGCCACCCTGTGCCCGACTGGAACTTATCTGTAGAACTAAAAAGAGGTTCGCCAGAGACAATATCAACATAAATACCATCTTCTTTGTTGTTCCAGTACTGATTGTTGAAAGGCAGCTCGGTTCCGTTCTCCTGCGTAACCTCGTACTGTAGTGGAGTCAGAATTTTCCTGAGTTCGTCATCTGAGGGCTTCTCATAATTGTCATAGCTGTTCTCTTGTAGCGACCACTTCTCTTTCAGGTACTCACCTCTGCCCGAACTCTGTCTGTAGAACTCGTAGCTGACTGCATTCTTCTTGTAGTAGTCCTGATGGTAATCCTCAGCAACATAAAATTTCGTGTAAGGTAGAATCTGAGTTACGATGGGTTTATCATACTTCCCGGATTTTTCGAGTTCCAGCTTGGATTCTTGTGCTAATTCCCTTTGTATCTGATTATGATAGAAAATCGCAGTCCTATACTGTGACCCCCGGTCCACAAACTGACCACCTCCGTCCGTCGGATCTATCTGCTTCCAGTAGACCTCGAGCAGCTTCTCATAGGATATCTTTTCCGGATTGTATCTAATCTGAATAGCTTCATAGTGACCAGTTTCCCCGGACGACACTTCTTCGTAGGTTGGGTTCTCAACGTCTCCACCTGTATAGCCTACTATAACTTCTTCAACCCCATCCAGCGCCTCGAAAGGCGGCTCCATACACCAAAAGCACCCGCCAGCAAAGGTAGCGGTCTCAAGTTCCTTAGAACCACTATTCTTCATTGGCGAATCCTGCGGCGAATTCATACAAGCGGCGATTACAACCATTGCCACAGCAAGTAAAGAGATTATAATAGCGAGCTGTGTTTTCATTGGCGATGAAGCATAGTCTACCCGTCATATTGCCGGGCGAAATCCTCACATACCTCCATAGGTTGACCTTAGCCATTATTCCTCAAATCACAGTATTACACCAGCGGTAGTGGCTCATCAATCTATGGCTAATCACCAGCAAAAATGGCTCCTGTGAGCCTTTTTGCCCGCTACATAATATTGTACCCCATCGCTTGCTGAATTGCATGGACCCTCGAAAATCAGAGCTACTGATAGTCAGTAAAGCGACACTGTAGGATGCCCTATGAAACGGATTATGCAAACTCAGGGTTCGTCTATATGGCTGTACGGCTGTTAGGCAGTATTATCTGCAGGTAGGGAAAACAATGGTAAACCAGATAATCAACAGAGAGGTCTACGGGGGAGTATCACGTAGCGTTCATCCTCTGTCACCTGGAATACGATATTGGCGTCACGATAGGCAGGTGGAAGATTTTTGACATGGCGGCACTGGCCCCCTCCAAAAAAGTGGCCAACAGGCGACCTATTGCCGTAATCGTCTGCAGTAGTGGTCGGCTCAAAGTGCCAGACTGAAAGCCAGTTCAAAGGCTTTGCCTATTGATTCGCCACTTTGACGGGCGCAGCAATAGGCGATATGATTTCCGGGATGATTCATGTCTGGCTATGTGATACAGCGTAGTCTCCCAAGGGAAAGTAGTGAATCTGATAGCATTTCTGCGGCAGAACAAAGTTGAATTTGAATTTCTGGAGAAGAAGTCTACCCATCATGCCACCGAAGCATCCATAGCCAGTGGTATACCTTTAGACGGGATTGTAAAAACTCTTGTTTTTGTTGACCAAGATTCAAAGCCGTTAGTAGCTATTGTTAGAGCTGACTGCAGTGTGAGCAGGCACAAGCTTGAATCGTGCTCCGACTCAAAGTCGGTAAAGATTGCTTCGGATGAAATTGCAGAAAAGGCTACCGGCTATCCCACTGGGGGCATACCTCCCGTAGGACACAGAAAACAGCTACCCGTATATCTGGATAGACAAGTCTTAAATAACGATTACGTGTGGTGTGGTGGTGGAACCAGGACAAGGTTAGTTAAGCTGAAGATGCAGGATATCGTAAGCTTAGTTGCCCCGCAGATATGTGATATATCAACGTGATAGTATCAACCTTCGTTTCGGAATAGCTGCTGATTGCCTATACTCAAAGTCCCGCGTCAGCCTTCACAGATCCTCAAACACTTGTGGAGCCTTTTCTTTCATTATGGTTCGTATTTCATTGGCTACCGCTCTTATTTCGGGAAGTGCCCGCTTGGATGTCCGCAGTTTGATAATATGTCGGATCTCCCGAAAATTCCAGGTACAAATTATCTCAGCCTCACAGGCATTGGGCAGGACGTAGCGGGCAATCTCTGGCTTCACCTCGCTGGCTAGTAATTCGTTATAAGCTTGCCAACAGTTTCTCATCACCAGCTCAAATCTCTGATGAGCCTGTTGGTCACTGCTGATTTCAGGGGGCTCGATATATCTTGGCTCGATTTCTTTCACATATCGCTGGCTTCTCTGACTGTAGCTGGCCAGTCTATGCCTGACAAGCTCATGAGTCAGGACGCGGCTAGCACGGACGTAAAAGGTGGCACAAGCATGTTCAATCATGGACTCATGCCCTACCTCTATCCACTTCTGAATTCGGTCAGGCGCGCTGCCTGTTTTTTGTTGAGTATTCCAACACAGCCTTCCTGCTGTTTCTATCAACCTTTCAGCCTCAGGAGTGATAGCAAGTAGCTTCACCTCTACATTGTATCTGTCTACCATCATTCACCTCCTACAGCAACAGCCCAGAAGCGCAATCTGGTATTTCAACTATTAGCTTGTTACGGAGTATGAACATCATACTAGGAGTTCTCTCTGGTTTCAACGCCTTCTGGACATTCTTCCTTCACAAACAGCCCACGGCTTATAACGAACCCGATTGCGGAATAGGACTTACCCTACTATGCCCAAGAATACGCCACCAGCAATGGCAGCGCCAATAGCCCCAGCTACGTTAGGCCCCATAGCATGCATCAACAGGAAATTCCTTGGATTCTCCTTTTGTCCCATCACCTGGACTACCCTTGCTGACATAGGCACTGCTGATACTCCGGCAGCACCTATCATAGGATTTATCTTCTCCTTCGAGAATAGATTCATAATTTTGGCCAGCACCACGCCAGCCGCAGCAGCGGTAGCAAAGGCTACCACTCCCAATACTAGGATTAGCAAAGTTTTAGGCTGAAGGAAGTTTTCTGCCGGCATTGTCGCGCCTATGGATAGAGTCAAGAATATAGTCAACATATCAACAAAAGCTGTTTGGGCAGTGTTGCTGAGTCTGTCGGTAACGCCACATTCCCTAAATAGGTTTCCAACCATGAAGCAACCCATAAGGGGAGCAGAAAAGGGGACAATCAATATGACCACGATAGTGGTGATTATAGGAAATAATATCCTTTCTAACCTCGCCACCTCCCGTAGCTGTGGCTTCATATAGATGGCTCTCTCCTTCTTTGTGGTGAGGAGTTTTATTACCGGTGGCAGGATAATAGGCACAAGAGCCATGTAGGAGTAGCAAGCCACGGCAGTAGCACCTATAATTTGAGGTGCAAGTATAGAGGTAACGTAAATGGTCGTTGGTCCTTCAGCGCCACCAATTATCCCGATGGAGCATGCTTCAGGGAGGGTGAACCCGAAAAGTAATGCCATAAAAAAAGCGAAGTAGACCCCGAATTGCGCCGCAGCACCGAGGAGCAGAGTTTTTGGGTTGGCCAGCATGGGGCCAAAGTCGGTCAATGCCCCTAAGCAAAGAAACATAAGAGGCGGAAGCACCTGCCACATGATGCCAAATTTAAATATCCTGGACAGCAATCCTATCGGTTCAGTCGGCACCTTTGATTGGTCAGTTTGCTGCATGGTTATGATCGAAGCTATTACATCTCCAGCTTCCACATGCTGACCAGGCGATACCTTAATCTCAGCAATCCTGCCGAAAACTGGAGTCAACACCTCCCCAGAGTCCAATTGACAAATAATATCCCCCTCTTTGAACCTATCCCCTTCGTCCATCTGCACTTCAAGCACACTGCCTGCTGCGGTAGCTCTTACCTCTAGTTGATAGTCCATCATGCCACCAAGAGGCAAGTTAACCAGTAGAATGCCAAATCCTATGGGAATCAATAAAAGAGGCTCCATTTTTTTGGCAATCGCCAAATAAATGAAGAGCCCCCCGATGACCAGCATCAGAGCGTTGCCCCAGTAAAATTGTTGGAACCCGCTTTCTAATAGACCAAACAAATTGGCCCCCTCAATGGTAGTAGACCTTGTTCAGAGATATTGCTAGCCTCAGTGGCGTTTCTTTTCCTCAGTGTTCAAGCTTCCTTTGCTGAATCTATTCACTCCTAGATAAGTTAACCATACCAACAAGGCTAACACCGCCAAGATGAGGAACACCATGCCAAAGCCACCGCCAGCAATTCTGGCCGCTAAATTCCAATCTACCATCTTAATGCTGAATCTGGCGAGATTCCTTTTCTTGCCACAGCAGAGCTACTGTGCGCTTGATAACCTGATAGCTAAAACCACGATAACCGAGATAATTTGACAGGCGCCGGTGGAAGTCAGGGTAACCCAGATGAGCTAGCACCTGCATCTGGCCGCAGCCTAGCTTATAAGCGTTACTGTCATCATCTATGTCCTCGGTCACCTGTTCCACAATCTCTTGAGTCACCTTTTTATCCTTCAATTCCTTGGCTATTAGCCTTTTGCTCTTGGGCTTGAAGGATAAGCGATTATTCTTCCAGAATGCGGCGAAGGCATAATCATCTATTAGCTCTTGCTCCTTTAGTTTGGTGATTGTTGCCTCTACCGCTTCACTATCAAAACCGCGCTGATGAAGTCGCTGCCTCATTTCCCCCTCACTGCGTGGCCGGTAACTGAGATAGCGGTAAGCTGCATCGAGGCAATGTTGAAAAGCGCTGTCATTTACCAACTGGCGGTTCCCCGTTTGAACCTCATTCCTCTTGAGAAGGGGCCTCTACACCCCGTCCGTGAGGGATACTGGGGATAGCTGGGGAAGTTTTGATTTCACTCTCTAGCTCCGAAGCAAGCTCAGGGTGCTGTCTCAGGTAGTCCTTAGCATTCTCTCTTCCTTGCCCTAGCTTCGCTTCCCCATAAGCAAGGAATGCGCCAGTCTTCTTCACTGCGCCTGTTGCTACGCCAAGGTCAATCAAGTCTCCTTCCTTGCTTATACCATGATTGAACATTATGTCGAATTCAGTAGCACGAAAAGGCGGAGCTACCTTATTCTTGACCACTCTAGCTCTAACCCTTGCGCCTATTATCTCTGAGCCCCGCTTAATGGAGTCACCCCGCCTTAAATCTATCCTGACTGAGCTATAGAATTTGAGCGCTCTTCCTCCAGGAGTAACCTCCGGGTTGCCAAAAATGATGCCCACCTTTTCTCGCAGTTGGTTAATAAAGATAACCGCTGTTCTCGACTTGCTAATAGCAGCGGTCAGTTTCCTCAGTGCCTGCGACATTAGCCGAGCCTGTAAGCCAACATGGGCATCGCCCATTTCACCTTCTATCTCTGCCTTGGGCACTAAGGCGGCTACGCTATCAATGACTATCACATCCACGGCACCACTTCTTACCAGAGTCTCAGTTATTTCTAAAGCTTGCTCACCGGTATCGGGTTGAGAGACAAGTAGGTCATCCAAGTTGACACCACAATTGGCAGCGTACAGAGGATCAAAAGCATGCTCAGCATCAATGTAGGCGGCGATGCCACCAGCTTCCTGTGCTTCGGCGATTATGTGCTGGGCCAGTGTAGTCTTACCAGAAGCCTCCGAGCCAAAGATTTCGGTAACTCGCCCTCGGGGTATGCCTCCTACTCCTAAAGCCAAATCTAAACTTAGTGAGCCAGTAGAAATAGCGTCCGCAGGAACTTTGGCTGAGGTTTCACCCAACCTCATGATTGAGCCCCTGCCGAATTGCCTCTCAATCTGCTCAATGGCTAATTCTACTGCTTTTTCCCTCTCTGTAGCCATCTTCGACATGTTAACATAGTCCCCGCTCTAACTCAATAAGCAACTTGACTTAGTCTTCTGTGTTTCCTGTAAATAACCGGCACTGCCCAGGCAATGCCGCCCACAATCATGGCCTCCGCGGCTATGGCTCCCCCACCCAGGAAAGCAATGTCCTGCCAAAATTGCTCAGGAAACAGCCTCGGAAGATAACCCGAACTCACCCACCAAGGATTGTCAAAGGCGAGATAATGGAACTGAAAGAACAGTCGCTCGAAGTCAATAAGGACAGAGGCTACGCCCAATACCGCTATAAGAGCTAAAGTAAGGGCACATCCCCACCTTATCCCCTTAGCCAAATCTTGCCAGTGGCCTTTCCTCCACAACAAAAAGAGCAAGCTATAGATAACGATGTAAGCAAGGCTTGCTAACTGAACTCGATGGGCTAATTGAAATAGCCGCCTGACATCAGCGAGATGGGTAAGCTCGCGGTTCTGGTCATCTTCCTGAAACAGTGGAATCTCTTCCCTACCCTCAATAACTACCATCACTTGAGGTGTCTCCACCCTAAAACTGAAGTAGTCAACAAGCCTTTTCGCCACATTATCTAACTGCTCCCTGTCTATCCCTGTATCTTCACTTACACCATATCTATCGAAGCCATACTCGTAGAGACGCGTGCTGTTCACGCCCAGCCAAACAGTGCTGGTAAGAAACAGAAGGGGGAGACAAATTACAAATAGCCAGTAGGCAATAGTTCTAACAAATCTCAACTTTTTCTCTCCACAATTCTCTGAGCCATGGAGGGCAGTGCTGGAAATCCCGTGCTATAATTTTAGAAATGCCACAGAAATTCACTCATCTCCACGTTCATACCGAGTACAGCTTGCTTGATGGCATGTGCCGCATTCCGCGGCTTATTGCCAGGACCAAAGAATTGGGCATGCATAGCCTCGCCATCACTGACCATGGTGCTATGTACGGCGTTATCGACTTTTATGTCGCAGCTAGAGAGGCAGGGATAAAACCAATCATTGGCTGTGAAGTCTATGTGGCTCAGACGGACTGCCACAGCCGAGATCCGGCTCATAGAGACCTGTACCACCTAACCTTGCTCGCTAAGAATGAGAAAGGATACCACAATTTAATTCAATTGGTCACTAAAAGCCACCTTGAGGGATTTTACTATAAGCCCAGAGTAGATAAGAAACTTCTGGCCCGTCACCATGATGGACTCATCGCTCTTTCCGGCTGTCCTCGTGGAGAGCTAGCTCGGCTTATTCTGGAAGGGCAGATTGATCAGGCCGGTAAAGCAGCTTTGTGGTATAAAGAAGTCTTCGGTGATTACTATCTGGAGATTCAAAGACACCCCATGCCTGAGTTGGAGCAGATTAATCGGGAGCTTATTTCTCTATCTACCAAACTTGGTATACCCCCAGTAGCTACTTTCGACGTCCATTATGTCAATAAAGAAGATGCTGCGACTCATGAACTTCTGCTGTGCATCCAAACCAATGCCTCAATACACGATGAGAAAAGATTGAAGATGGCCGGTGATTACTTTTACCTTAGAAGCCCGATGGAAGCCAATGAGCTATTTAGTGATTTGCCCCAAGCCATAGAAAACACTGAGCGTATTGCCGATATGTGCCAGTTGGAATTGGATTTTACCAAGCTTCATCTGCCACAAGTGGCATTGCCCCAAGGCAAGACTGCTGACGATTTCTTGTCTGAGCTTTGCTGGCAGGGGCTGGAAGAGCATTATCTCGAGCCAACACCCGAAGTCAAAGAACGTCTCAGCTACGAGCTTGATGTCATTAGGAAAACAAATTTTGCCCATTACTTCCTCGTCGTCTGGGATATCATCTCCTTCGCTAGAAAGAGAGACATCTATTTTGGCGTTCGGGGCAGCGCCGCTGCCAGCCTGGCTCTTTATTGCCTAGGCATCACTGACATCGATCCGCTAGCCTATGGGCTTGTCTTTGAGCGTTTCCTCAATATAGAGCGCCGCGAAATGCCTGATATCGACCTTGATTTCCAAGACGATCGCCGTGACGAAGTCTTATCCTACGTCAACCAAAAGTATGACACTAACCACGTAGCTCAAATAATCACCTTCGGCACGTTAGGCGCCAGGGCAGCGTTAAGAGACACTGGCAGAGCTTTAGGCATGCCTTATGGCCAAGTTGATGGAGTAGTCCGGCTCATCCCCTCAGAGTTGACCATAACCCTCGACAGGGCTCTAGAAGAGAGCAGTGAACTTAACAACATTTACTGTCAGGATGAGCAAGTACGCCATTTGATTGATTCAGCCAGGAAGCTGGAAGGCCTCATCAGACACGCTAGCACCCATGCTGCCGGCGTTGTCATATCACGAGATCCCCTAACAGAATACGTACCCCTACAGTCGGTAGGCAAAGGGAATCAGCACGCTGTCATGACCCAATTCCACATGGAGAACATAGCTCGCCTAGGCTTGCTCAAAATGGATTTTCTTGGCCTATCCAACTTAACCATTCTGGATAAAGCTGCCAAGACCGTGAAGGAAAATCGAGGGACTTCCATAGATTTGCAGCATATCCCCCTCGATGATACTAAGGCATTCCAGTTGCTTGCCTCTGGAGAAACTAAAGGTGTATTCCAACTCGAAGGCAGTGGCATGCGCCGCTATCTGGAGGGACTTAAGCCTACCAATTTCGGCGATATTGCCGCTATGGTAGCTCTCTATCGTCCAGGACCAATGGAGCAGATTAATACTTTCATAAAAGCCAAACAAGGGCTCATTCCAGTTCATTATCCCCACCCTGCCCTAAAAGGAATTCTGGAGGAAACCTACGGAGTCATTGTCTATCAAGAGCAGGTGATGTTCATTGCCCAATCCCTAGCTGGTTACAGCTTAGGACAGGCTGACATCTTCCGTAAAGCCATGGGTAAGAAGATACCAAAAGTGATGAAGAAGGAAGAGAAGACCTTTATTGCCGGAGCTAATAGAAAAGGCATATCGACAGAATTGGCTAAAGAAGTATTTGCCCTAATCGAGCCCTTTGCTGGCTATGCCTTTAACAAAGCTCATAGCGTAAGCTATGCGCTTATTGCCTATCGCTGTGCCTATCTCAAGGCAAACTATCCCACCGAATATATGACTGCCTATCTAAACACTTACTGGGATGACATGGAGAAGGTTTGCTCAGCTGTAGCTGAATGCCGACGCCTGGGCATTCAGGTGCTTCCTCCTGATATTAACAGAAGTCAGGCTGACTTTGCCATTGAAGAGAGCGAAGGTAACCGAGCAATCCGTTTTGGACTGGCCGCTATCAAGAATGTCGGCCGTTCACCTATTGAGTCTATCCTGTCTGCCCGTAGCAGAGAGGGTACTTTCAAGTCAGTAGAAGACTTCTGCCATCGAGTTGATTTGCGCAACATCAATAAGAAGGTACTGGAAAGCCTGATCAAATCTGGTGCCTTCGATACCATGAGCAGCCGAGGAAGGCTTCTTGAATCCATTGATAACATCATCTCCCTGGGTCAAATGGAGCAACGAATGAGGGAATCAGGACAAGCTGGCATGTTTGATTTATGGGCTCAAACCTCTCCCGCATTTGTTCCTGATCAGGAGGTAAAGCAGCATGAAGATGTATCTATTAAGGAAAAACTGGATTGGGAGAGAGAGCTATTGGGCGTTCATTTCTCACAACATCCACTCGATTCTCTAACTCCTGAGCTATCTACCCACTACAAATCCAAGGGATTCGCTTCCTGTGGTGAAATCAGCACCGATATGGCCAATGAAACAGTAGTAGTCGCCGGGATGGTAGCCTCAGCACGCCAAGCCTACACTCGGGATAGACGCCCTTTTATCATCGCAACGATCGAAGACCTAAACGGCAGCATAGAAGTTACCGTATGGCCAAGGCTTCACGAAGATACCAAAGAGCTATGGCAAGAAGGTAATATCCTCGTGGTTAAAGGGTCAGTGAAGATAAGGGACGGAAGGGTACAGTTGAATTGCCAGCAGGCACGACTTTATCAGCAGACTGAACCAGCGCCTGCCACCGGGGCCAGCCAAAGCCCTGAGCAAAGCGAAGAGGCAGCCAAGCAAGCTCTCGCCTCAAGCCGACATCGCCTCACAATAAACATCAAGCAAACAGAGGAAATAGAAAAAGATGTTGAACGCCTTCGCCAAGTCATCGACATCCTGAAGAATTATCCCGGGCAGGATACAGTTTCTCTTTCTATTAATACCGGGGAAGAAATCGCTAACCTGGAGATACCTAAGACAACTATAAGCTACTGCCCTGAACTAGCCACTGAATTGAGCAGGATATTGGGCGAAGGCAATCTGAGACTGGAGCAACGGCTCATTTAGCTTTGGCCTCGATTCCCAACAAGCACCGCTTCAAGTCCTGGCCACCGCCAAACCCACCAAGACTACCATCACTGCAAATCACCCGATGGCAAGGAATTATTATGGGCAGAGGATTCTTGGCCAAAGCCTGTCCTACAGCCCTGGCGGCCTTACGCATACCCAGCTTGCCCGCTATCCAGGCATAAGTCCTCGTTTCACCATAAGGAATAGACCGTTCCACCTCCCACACCCTCCTCTGGAAAGGACTAGCCCCAGATAGATCCAACTTATCAGAGAAGCTAACTACTTTGCCGGCCAAATAGCCCCTTATCCTGTCGGGCAAATCACCGAAATAGCCAGCTTCAGCTTCGCTCAGACTCTGGTCGTGCTGTTTCATGGTAGGCTCAGAAAGAAGATGCAGCACTTGTTCGGGCGATGACTGAGGCAAGACAAGCCTTCTGAG
>CAZJGF010000047.1:0-11603 GCA_964545665.1 uncultured Dehalococcoidales bacterium | reverse complement strand
CCCACGACCCGCTGCTTAGAAGGCAGCCGCTCTGTCCAACTGAGCTACAGGGACTTTATTTAAGAGTAGCATAGTAAGCATCAATCAACAAGAATAGGGCTGGAGACCAAGCTACTTCCTGTGAGCTCTGGCGACATGCCTTCGCCAGCATTTTTCATGGACATAAACACCGCATTTAGCACAATGATAAAGGTGAGCCTTGGCTTCTTTGCCACAAACAGGACACTTCATAACTCTCTACCTCCTCGTCTATTTCTCCTTTCCTTCTCCCTTTGGCTCTTTGGGATCGAAGCTATGCTTCCTTTCATCCCGGGAATCAGTGATATAAAACCCTGAACCCTTAAACAAGATAGGAACTGCGGAGAAAAGGCGATGGGCAACACCATGACATATGGGGCAAATAGCTATCGGCTCAGCGCTGAAGCTCTGTTCGAGCTCAAATCGATGCTCGCACTTCAGACATTGATATTCATAGGTAGGCATTTATATCCTCCTCAAAGCTATCATTCATCAGAAGAAGTAATTTGCTCACCAGGTACCTGCTCTATCTCAGCGGCTTGCTCTGCCTTAGATACTTGTTCAGTCTCAGACGTTTGCCCGCCCTCGCCTCCACTCACTCTAAACTCGCCGTTTAAATCGACGGTCCCTGTCTCAAATGCTGGTTGGTGAGCCTGCAATACATGTTGCTCCCAGCAGTAAGCATGAACAAAAACTCCGCAAGAACAGTGAAAAATCGCCCTGCCTAAACGCAATGGACTTCCGCAAACAGCACAGTTCATCTAGCTACCTCCAATAATTAGCACTCTCAAGACCGAAGTGCTAATTATATTCGAGAAAGGAATCTTTAGCAAGTTCACAAATCAGGCTTTGTTGACAATTCCCCCGTTCAGTCGCTAATATTGGGGAGCTTTGATAGCTATAATTGAAGATGCCAAAATAGTAAGCTGTCTTCATAATACTAATTCCCAAGCTTTACCACAGCTCGAATGTTTGACTTCGGCTCAATCAAGCAAGCTCCACCAGTAGAGATAATCATGCTCTTGAATAAGGCATGAATGCTGGAGAAGAAATGCAGAAAAAGAGTATCAAGGACATAGAAGTCACAGGGAAAAGAGTCTTGGTTAGAGTTGATTTCAATGTTCCATTAGATGCAAACACGGGCACCATTAGTGATGATAGCCGTATCAGGGCTTCGTTACCTACCATTGAGTATCTTGTTGACCACAAAGCTAAGGTCATCCTTTGCTCTCACCTGGGACGCCCAGGAGGTAAAGTAGATAAGGGACTACGAATGGAGCCAGTAGCTAAGCATCTATCACACCTGATGGGTTTGCCTATCAGGATGGCACCCGATTGCGTGGGCCAAGAGGTAAGAGAGAAGGTGGAGGAGCTAAATGATGGTGATATCCTTTTTCTGGAGAATGTGCGCTTCCATTCCGAGGAAGAGGCAAATGATCCTCAGTTTGCCCGAGAGCTAGCGCTGCTAGCCGATATTTATGTTGATGATGCCTTTGGTACTGCTCACAGGGCCCATGCTTCTACTGTAGGTGTGGCTAGGTACTTGCCAGCGGTAGCTGGGTTCTTGATGAAGAAAGAACTGGAAGCTATGGACAAGGTGTTGACTGCCCCGGAGCATCCTTTCGCTTGCGTCATAGGCGGTGCAAAAGTGAGCGACAAAATAGGACTGGTGCAAAACATGTCAAAAAAAGTTGATATGTTGCTCATCGGGGGCGGTATGGCAGCCACCTTCCTGAAAACGCAGGGATATGAAGTAGGACAGTCTCCAGTGGAGGAGGATAAACTGGGCTTGGCCAAGAACTTGTTACAGGGCTCCAAGGAATCGGGAGTACCAATACTACTGCCAATTGATGTGGTTGTGGCCAAGGAGATAAAGGCTAATGCTTCAACTAGAGTCGTGCCCATAACCAACATACCATCCGGTAGCTACATTGTAGATATCGGACCTCGGACCATCGAGCTTTTCTCTAATGAGCTGAAGACGTGCCGCACTATTGTGTGGAATGGGCCAGTGGGCATTTATGAAATACCCCGGTTTGCCCGAGGGACTAAATCTCTGGTTAAGCTGCTTTCTACTGCTAACGCTACTACTGTCATTGGTGGCGGCTCTAGTTGTGAAATAGTCCAAGAAATGGGGCTTGGCGATAGGATGACTCATGTCTCCACTGGAGGTGGTGCCACTTTGAGATTCCTAGAGGGGACTCCCTTGCCCGGTGTAGAAGCTTTGCTGGATAAGAGAGAAGTAGCATGAGTCTCTGTTGCCTTGTTTCCCTTTAGAAAAAAGTAGGAGGCTGCAAAAATGCGTGTCCCCCTTATTGTGGGCAACTGGAAAATGAACGCTACAGTCACTGAGGCCATCAGGCTCGTTCGTGACATGCTCGACAGGCTGGATCAGGTAGAAGGAGGGGGAAAAGTACTTTGCCCTCCGTTCGTTTCTTTAATCGCAATAAGCAAGTTGTTGAAGGGCTCATCGGTTAAGCTCGGTGCCCAGAATATGCACTTTGAGGCAAAAGGGGCCTATACCGGTGAGATATCCGCCTTGATGTTGACCGGTCTTTGCGAGTTTGTCATCTTGGGACATTCAGAGCGGCGGCAGTATTTTGCAGAGACTGATGAGATAGTTAATAGGAAGGTAGCTGCAGCTCTCGGAAATAGACTTAAGCCCATTCTCTGTGTTGGAGAAAAACTCGAGGAGAACGAAGCTGGCAAAACAAAAGAAATCGTTGCTCGACAGCTGAGCCGAGGTTTAAGCGATGTAAAACCCACTCCTGATATAGTGATTGCCTACGAGCCAATATGGGCTATTGGCACAGGAAAGGCCGCTAACGGTGAGCAAGCGGCAGCTACTATCAAATTCATTCGTAACACCCTGTCAGAACTATGGAATGGAAATGCAGCTCGAGAGCTGCGTATCCTTTATGGCGGCAGCGTTACCAGTAGCAACATCGCCGAGTTTGTTTCCCAGCCGGAAATTGACGGCGCTTTGGTTGGCGGTGCTAGCCTTAAAGCTCAGGAATTCTTGAGCATTGTTGAACAAACAGCAGCAATCAAAAAAGCGGCCAGCGATCAGCCGTCAGCGGGTAGCCCCTAGGCAATAGCTGATACTGATAGGTAAAATGAAATGTCTCGTTGCCATCGTCGGCCCCACAGCAGTAGGCAAAAGTGAACTCGCTCTACACCTAGCTCGAACAGTTCCTTTGGAAGTAGTCAATGCTGATAGTCGCCAAGTTTACCGCTATATGGATATTGGCACCAGTAAGCCCACCTCATCTCAGAGGGCATCGGTTCCTCACCACCTCATTGATGTAGTTAACCCTGATGAAGATTTTAACCTCGCCATGTATCGTCAGTTAGCTACTGAGGCCATCGAAGCCATTCAGGAAAAGGGCAAGTTACCTTTACTGGTAGGTGGCAGTGGCCTTTACATATGGTCATTGGTAGAAGGGTGGGGGATACCTCAGGTGCCACCCAATGCTGAGCTAAGATGTAAACTGGAGGCCAGAGCAAGGCAAGAGGGCAATTACGCACTTTTTGCAGAACTTAATCGAATTGACCCCCTGACAGCAACAAAAACCCATCCCAGTAATACACGCCGTGTTATAAGAGCCTTGGAAATCTACCAAATGACCGGGCAGGCCCCTTCCCAGCTATGGCATAAGGAAGCACCGAGTTTTCCTGTTCTTATCGTCGGTTTGACCCTGGAGAGGAGTGAGCTATACCGCAGAATTGGTCGCCGTGTTGATAATATGATCACGACAGGACTGGTTGAGGAAGTAATGAGCCTATTGAAAAAGGGCTATAGTCTCAACTTGCCTT
Organism: uncultured Dehalococcoidales bacterium; assembly: GCA_964545665.1. GTDB lineage: Bacteria > Chloroflexota > Dehalococcoidia > GIF9 > AB-539-J10 > CAZJGF01. The sequence continues at coordinate 7,769 of CAZJGF010000047.1, read as the reverse complement.
CCATGTCTGGCATAGGTTATAAGCAAATAGGCCAGTTTGTTCAGGGCCAGTTAGACTTCGCTCCTGCTATTGAGCAGATAAACTATGAAACCCACCGCCTGGTTCGTCATCAATACGCTTGGTTTCACCTCAGTGACGAAAGAATTCACTGGTTTGATGCTGGCGAGAGCAAAGTTAACGAAGAGGTGATAAACTTATGCCTGTCATTGCAAGACGAAGGTTTCAGGATAGCAAAGAAGCAACAAAATAGTCTAACATGAACTTCTCTAAATTGCAGGCGACAGGAAACGATTTTATTCTGGTGGATGCCAGGAAAGCTGACCAGAATTGGGCTGAGCTGGCCCAAACTATCTGCCAGCGCCACTTTGGCGTGGGAGCCGATGGCTTGATATTGGTGCAGAATTCCAGGGTTGCTGACCTGAAGATGCGTATTTTTAATCCTGACGGCTCTGAGGCTGAGGCTTGCGGCAACGGATTGAGGTGCTTTGCTAAGTATGGAATTGAAAGGGGTATAGTTGATAAAACGAATTTAACTATAGAGACTTTACCAGGCGTAAGGAAAGTCAACGCCTATACGTCACAGGGCAAAGTCAAACAGGTTGAAGTGGATATGGGCACGCCTCGATTCCAGCCTGAGCAAATCCCTGTTAGGGCTAAAGTTGACATAATACCAATATTGAACTATCCGCTTGAGCTAGATGGAGAAAAACTGACATTATCGCTAATATCTATGGGCAATCCCCACGCAGTCAGCTTTATATCCAGGCCGGTAGCTAGTTTTCCCCTGGCAAAGATAGGTCCTGAGGTGGAAAGGCATCCTATATTTCCACAAAGGGCGAATTTCGAGATAGCCAGGGTTTTAAGTAGGGAGAAGGTAGAAGCCAGGGTGTGGGAACGGGGGGTGGGAGAAACTCTGGCCTGTGGTAGTGGTGCCTGTGCCATAGCCGTAGCCGCCCGGTTACTTAACTATGTGAACAATGAAGTTGACATAATACTGCCAGGCGGAGTTTTGGCCTTGTCGTGGGATGGAGTAGGGGAGGTAGTGCTTAGCGGCCCGGTGGAAGAAGTGTTCACTGGGGAATACACGAGATAAGGGAGAGGACTAATGTATTTAGCTAGCAGACTTGACAAGTTACCTCCGTATCTTTTTGTCGGCATAGCTAAGAGAATCGCTGAACTTCGAGCTAGAGGAGAGGACATCATAAGTTTCGCTATCGGTGACCCTGATTTACCTACGCCTTCCCATATAATCGAATGTATGTGTCAGGCAGCACATGACCCGGTAAATCATCGTTATCCCGAGACTAAAGGATTGCCCGAGCTTCATCAAGCTATTGCTGATTGGTATGAGGAGCGCTTCGGAGTGACGCTAAATCCAGATAAAGAGGTGCTGCCGCTGATTGGTTCTAAAGAAGGAATTGGGCACATGACGTTGTGCCTTATCGACCCTGGAGATATAGCCTTGGTGCCTGACCCAAGCTATCCGGTATACTTTATGAGTGCCACAATAGCCGGCGGTGAGACTTACCCCATGCCTTTGACTGAGGAAAACGACTTCTTGCCTGACCTTGATATCGTTCCTGATAAGGTGATTAGTAAGGCAAAACTCATGTGGCTAAACTACCCCAACAATCCCACCGGGGCTACGGCCAGCCTTGATTTCTTTGGAAAGGCAGCCCATTTTGCTCAGAAGCATGACCTGGCCGTTTGCCATGATGCTCCTTACACCGAAGTTTTCTTCGATGGCCGCAAGCCACCAAGCTTTTTGCAGGCACCGGGAGCCAAAGAAGTCGGTGTAGAATTTCACTCCTTATCCAAGACTTACCACATGACCGGGTGGCGAATAGGCATGGCGGTGGGCAATGCTGAAATGATAGATGCCTTATTTCGAGTAAAATCCAATCTGGATTCGGGCATTCCCCAGGCAATCCAGCGCGCTGCCATCGAGGCTTTGCATGGCTCGCAGGATTGTATTATCGAACATAATGCCATTTTGCAGCAACGCCGGGATAAGATGATAAAAGTCCTTGATGAAATAGGACTTAAGGCTAGAACACCTGAAGCCAGTTTCTACATCTGGGCTAAGGTTCCTCAAGGCTATACTTCAATAGACTTCACTAAAAAGCTACTTGAGGAAGCTGGAATAGCCGTTACTCCCGGTATCGGCTATGGAAAGGAAGGAGAGGGATACATTAGACTATCCTTAACTCTCTCCGATGACCGTCTGGACCAAGGAATAGACCGACTAGCAGCCTGGCACAGGAGTTTCTAAATTGGGTTCCCTGGCAATCCTTCAAATTCCTAAGGTAAATAGGAGGGCCAAATAAGACAGAGACTTTTTCCCACAGAGACTAATCTAGAGCACGCATTCTTAGTAGGTGTAGCGAGTAAGTCCTCTAAGCATGATTGGACGGTGGTTGACTCTTTAGAGGAACTAGGCTATCTGGTCAGGACGGCTGGCGCTGACGTGGTTGGGATGTTTTCGCAAAAATTGGATGCGCCTTCACGCACTCACTATATAGGCAAGGGAAAAATTGCAGAGCTGGTGAGCCTCAAAGAGCAGACTCAATATACTACCGTGGTTCTTGATGACGAGCTATCGCCGAGACAACAAAGAAACCTGGAAGAGATACTGAAAGTCAAAGTTATTGACCGCACAGCCCTTATTCTGGACATATTTGCCAAACAGGCTCGAACTCACGAAGGACAGCTTCAAGTTGAGCTTGCCCAACATCGGTATCTCCTCCCTCGACTTGTTGGCCAGTGGAGCCATTTGGAGCGACTTGGTGGTGGCATTGGTACCAGAGGTCCCGGCGAATCACAATTGGAAACTGACCGACGGCTTATTCGCCAACGCATCAATCGGCTTCAACATGAGATAGAGCATGTAAGGCAACACCGAGCCGTTTACCGAAAAAGACGCAAAGAGAGTGGCGTCCCTATCGCAGCCCTTGTTGGCTATACTAATGCCGGTAAAAGCACCCTCTTTAATGCCTTGAGTCAAGCCGGGGTAGTGGTAGAAGACAAGCTCTTCTCAACCCTGGACCCTGTCACCCGCCGTTTGGCTTTGCCCGATGGGCAGCAATTTCTCATCACTGATACAGTGGGCTTCATTCACAAATTACCCCCGTCAATTATTGCCGCCTTTCGAGCTACCCTGGAAGAACTTAGCGAGGCTGACTTGCTACTGCACATGGTGGACATAACACATAAAAATGCTGCCAATCAGTGCGGCACGGTAGAAGAGATACTTCACGAGTTAAACCTTGAAGACAAGCCCAGGATTACGGTATTCAATAAGCTGGATTTAGCTTTGGACACTGAACAAGAGATGGAAGCTCTGACTACTGTTCCCTTTCTTGAGGAAGAAATCGTGCTGCCAGATAAGGACATAGCACTCATCTCTGCCACTGAAGGTTGGGGGGTGGGCAAGCTTGTGGGCAAGATTACTTCCCACCTGGAAATTAGAAAACTCAAGGTGCTTTCATAAGCTCCTTCAAGCGGATAACCGCCTCAGGCAATACCTCTCCTATATTTTCCCAGAACCGCAGATGGGCAACTCGGTCAAAGGGTGTTTCACCTTGATTGATGATTACCAATCGAGCGCCAGAGTTCACCGCTGCTTCTGGCATTTCGGCGGCCGGCGTGACAACCAGGCTAGAGCCGACGACTACAAAAAGGTCGCAATTTTCTGAATGCCGATAAGAATCTGCCAAAGCTTTTTGGGGCAGAGACTGACCAAAATTAACCACGCTGGAAACAAGTCTACCGCCACAGAGACACCTGTCCAGGTTAGCAGATTTGTCCACTTCGGCCTCACATCGGGTGCATCTTAACTTGGTGATATTGCCGTGCAGCTCTGCCAGCAAATCTGGGCGTATACCAGACTTCAGATGGAGATTGTCCACATTCTGCGAAATTAGGAATTCCAATTTGCCTAGATTCTGTAGCTCCACAATGGATGTATGTCCTGAGTTAGGCTCTACCGAGTCAAAAAGTCTCACTTCTGTGGGAAGCCCTTTTGCCTGGCGAGTCCAGATGCCATCAGGTCCTCGAAAATCAGGCAGTCCTGACTCCGTGCTGATGCCAGCGCCAGTAAACACTACCAAATATTTAGCCGCAAACATCCATTGAGCCAGCGTGTCTATTCTTCTCTCTAGGTGTGGCAATGCCATTTGCTATACTATACTATTATCAAGTTTAGATGCCAAAGTAGATTAGAATGCATCTCTGGAGGCAGAAATGGATTACATCAAGATTCTGAAGGACCTTATCTCAATTGATACTTCCGTGCCACCTGGCTTGAATTACGCTAAGGCAGTTGATTACCTTCAACCTTTGTTCCAGGGAGTCGGCTTCGAAAGCAGGAAATTTCCCATCCCCAGGGAGCATGCCGAAGGGAGAGAGGAAAGAGTGAGCCTCATCTGTCATAGGAGAGAACCAGGAAAACCTCGCTTGATTTTCTATGGACACATTGATGTGGTTCCTGCTGAGGGCTGGGATGCTTTCCACCCCAGGATAGAAAGTGGCAGAATCTATGGCCGAGGGGCAGCTGACATGAAAGGAGCAATTGTCGCCTTGCTCCTTGGGCTAGAAGCCGTTAAAGGAAAACCTCTAAGGTATGACACTTCAGTAATGATTACCACTGATGAGGAGATAAGCCAGGCCAGCCAAATTCGGTATTTGACCCAATTTCTACAGCCTGTTTCTGGGGCTGCCCTTTTCAGTCTTGATTCTAGCTTTGGCCACGTAACTATAGCCAACCTTGGCCTGCTGCACATAGATATCGAGGTTAAAGGGAAATCGGTTCATTCTGGACTATCCCACCTGGGAGAAAATGCCGTAGAAAAAGCAAATCTCCTGGTGAAAGCTCTGCTCGATCTCAAAAATGAGGTGACTCAAAGGAAATCGGAGATCAACGTTCACCCCAGCACAGGGCTGGCCAAAATGGAGGCAAAATTGAATGTGAATAAGATGACCGGAGGACTCAAGGTTAACATTGTCCCCGACCGATGCTTAGTCTCCGTGGATCGAAGATTGATTCCTGAGGAGAGCATAGCGGATGCAGAGAAAGAATTGCTTGGTACCCTCTCCTCAGTTGAAGGGGTAAATTGGGGAATAGAGAGAATTCACAAAATTCCGCCTGTACCACCTTGTCAACATCCCGTTGTGGACGAATTAGCTGAGGTAATCAGAAAAGTCACCGGCCAAACCGGCAAGTTCGGTGAAATGGGTTCTGGGGATTTGCCTTATATCGTTACCTCCGAATGGGGAGCTAGGGAATTTGGCTTGGGTGTAATTAGACCCGAATGTAACATCCATGGCAAGGACGAGTTTGTCTATCAGAAGGATATTGAGGATTTGGCCAAAATCATTTCTCAATTCCTTTCGCCTATTTAGAGGCCGTTCAAAATGTAGTGCAAGGCTTCAGCCTCGTGCTGCATAAGCCTAAAGAGTCACACTGCAGGAAAGGAGAACAAAATGGCCATAGCAATCTTACACAGGGAGGAACTAAAAGAATACGATTTCGGTCCCGGTCATCCTTTCCGAGGCGACCGCTATGAAATCTTTCCCAGGTTTTTACAAGAAAACCTGCCCGAAGATGATAATTATAAAATTTTGAAGGCCGGTCCAGCGGTAGAAAAAGACTTATTGCTTATTTGCCATAAGGATTATATTGACTTCACCAGAGACTATTTTAAGGCTGCTAATCTGGGTTTAAGTCAACCGGGAGGCCTTAGTTTCTCCAGGTACCATTCAGTAGACAATATTCCTAGAGGTAGGCCTGGAAAACTGGAAGAGGCAGCAAGATTCATAATTGGCCAGGCAAGGATGGCAGTTGACTTAGTCCAGGCTGGTGAATACCAAAAGGCGGTATGTATTGGTGGGAATATGCATCATGCTAAACCCAACTACGGTGAAGGATTCTGCCTCTATAATGATAACGCCTTTGCCGCCAAATACTTGATGGAAAAGTATGGTCTGGAAAGAATTCTAATCCTGGACACTGATGCTCATCAAGGTAACGGGACCTGTGAATACTTCTATTCTGAGCCGAGGGTATTGTTCGTAGATTTGCACCAGGACCCCAGCACCCTGTATCCTGGAACCGGCTTTGCTAACGAAATCGGAGAAGGAGCAGGAAAAGGATACACCATTAACGTTCCCATGCCAGTTTACGCTGGCTATGACTCTTATCAACTGGTCTTTGAGGAGATAGTCCAGCCGGTAACTGAGGAATTTAAGCCGCAAATCATTATTAGAAACGGAGGGTCCGATCCCCACTTCGCTGACGGACTGACCAATTTAGGATTACCAGTAAGAGGTTTCAGAATGATTGGCGAAAGAGTCAGGAAAATGGCTGAAATATGCCAGGGTAGAGAAATCAGCATAATTGGCTCCGGCTATAATAAGCAAGTCCTGCCCTATGCCTGGCTGGCTTTAGTAGCTGGACTAGCTGACTTCAACATCAAGGTAGAGGAGCCGCTTCCAATTCCCCAGAGATTCCAGTCAGACTCCTCATTGGAAGAGACCAGGAGGGTTGTGGAACAAGTCAAACGATACCATAGGGATTATTGGGAATGTCTCAAACAAAGCTCGCCGAACAGCCAGTAGAAGAATTTGCTAGTTGCCTGGCAAAATGGACTAGTCAAGTGTTAGTTATTAGTCGTTATGTTTTTATGCTATAATGTAAATGTGCATACGGGGAGGTGGGAATGGCTAAAGGAACAAGGATAACTGTAGACCTGGGTGATGAAGAACTCTCTAAAGCGATAAAATTCGCTGCTGTTGAACAAGGCAAACCAGTTCGGGAAATTGTCATTGAAGCGCTCAGGCAATGGCTTGACAGGGAGAAGCCTTCGGGAGGTAGAGATTTTCAGGCCATGATACAATCCATTAATGAATACCGAAAAGCTAGCCGGTAGCTCAGCTAGCAAAGTGATTCGCTTTGAAAGGAGGAAAAATGAAAATTGTGCGTTTTGCTATTGATCGAAGAACAAAGTATGGGGTGCTCGAAGATGAGAAAGTCAGGGTGATGCTGGGCACGCCTTATGGCTACTTTAGGAGGCCCGGCGGTCGCTTCAGGCTGACAGACACAACCTACGAATTGAAACAGGTAAGGCTTCTCGCCCCTTGTCTGCCGTCCAAGATAGTAGCAGTGGGGTTGAACTACAGAGGGCATGCCATGGAAAGGAATCTGCCGATACCTGACCACCCACTCATCTTTCTGAAACCCTCGACGGCAGTCATCGGCCCGGAGGATGAAATTGTCTACCCTAAGGTATCAAAACGGGTGGACTATGAAGGTGAACTAGCTGTAGTTATCAGTAAGAAAGCTAAAGCGGTAGACGAAGCGAGAGCTAAAGAATACATCCTGGGTTACACCTGCTGCAATGATATTTCTGCTCGACAAGAAATGCAGGACGATCGCGGCCTGGCGACCCGCTCTAAAAGCTATGACACCTTTGCTCCCATAGGCCCATGCATAGAGACTGATATTTCCCCCGATGACCTCAAGCTTGAACTCTATCAGAATGGTGAGCTTCGCCAGTCGGCGCGGACGAACGACCTTATCTTCTCCATTGATGCACTGGTAAGCTTCATCTCCAGCGCAATGACGCTCCTGCCTGGCGATGTCATCTCTACAGGGACTCCTTCGGGTACAGGGAATCCCTCCGGCCTGGGGTCTATGAAGCCTGGTGATACAGTGGAATTGAAGATTGAGGGCATAGGAACGCTGAGGAACTACGTCATGGCGCAGGAATAAG
>CAZJGF010000046.1:0-11709 GCA_964545665.1 uncultured Dehalococcoidales bacterium | reverse complement strand
CAGTGTGTTCCATAAAGTCCCGGGAGAGGAGGAGAATACTGTCTTAAGCGGGGGGGCGAAAATGAAGAGCAGGATAACTGCGCCCAGCACGATAAAGACTATGCTCATGGTATCTGGCTTTCTCCAAGCTCTCAGCTTAGTCATATTCTTCCTCCTCCAATGGAATGCGAGACTCAATTCGTCGCGAGCGAGGCCTCCCTAATGGTGACCCAGGATTTCCTCTCCCTTGACGGGAGAGGATTAAGGTGAGGGTCGGAAGCGAAGCGAAGCAATCTCCACTCTGGCAAATGAAGGGCGACTGTGCGGTGTCGTGGTCGGTAGGTGAGTGCAGCGGAGCAAAAAAAGGCACCTTACCAAAAAGGTGCTGTAAAGAACTGGACTTCATTCTCTCTCCTTTCCAAACACGGGAGGCGCAGGTATTTCTACCCGCACCCTCGAGACTTCTGTCTACCGGCTGCCTGCCATGGATTTCTCTTTAGGCATCGCAGCTCGGAGAGCTAATATCTAATTACGGGGAATTATACTAGAAGCTTGATAGCCAGTCAATCTAGCTTGAGCGCTAGATTGCTTCTTGCTGAGTAATGTTACAGTGACCTATAATACAAGTTAAAGGTAGTAGAGTAGTCTAAATGATACCGCATGAACTCATGCAGGAAATTCAGTCAAATAACTGTATTCTCTTCCTCGGTGCAGGGGTTTCCACGGAAGCAACCTATTGGAAAACGACCTTCTATGATCACATAAAACAATTGAGTAAATATCCGAAGAAGAATGAGCATCCATTATTTCCAGATGTAATGCAATACTACTGTGACAAGGTTGACGGAGGGCTGAAAAACAAGCTGGTCAGAGAGATAATTGGGTGGATTGAACCTTTCACCGTAGAAGGAGAACCTAATCGAAGCGTGACGATGTTCCATAGCGAGATTGCAAGGGTACCTTACTTTAGGATAATTGTAACAACTAATTGGGATCCCCTCTGCGAAAGGGCTTGCAATGTTCTTGTACCAATGATAGAGGATCGAGACATTCCATTTTGGGATGAACAGAAACGCCAAGTATTAAAGATTCACGGCTGTGTCACGAGACCACAAACTATCGTTGCTACCCGTCGTGATTACGAAGCCTGTACTACTGACAAAACGCGAGGGGCCGTTTTTACAAAGCTACGCGATTTAATGGCAACAAAGACATTCATTTTCGTTGGCTATAGCATCACTGACCCTGATTTTAAGCTCATATATGATGAAGTAATAGCAAATTTGGGAAAGTTCCGCCGCCGCTCCTATGTAATAGACCCAACACCCACTAAACGAGCAACAGAAGACTGGGATAAACGCGGAGTAAAAGTAGTAAAGATGTATGGGATGGCTTTTGCAGGACAACTTACCAGACACTTAGAAAAAAGCGGAGTTATTCCAAGGGGTGGGGTTATTGAAAACCTACGTCAGCAGTTTCAAAGGGTAGAACAAATACACATGGAAACCTGCGATAAATGGCAAGCTACGACTGGTGGGTTTGCATCTTCAATGTACCAAGATGGGTTACTCCATGCTCTAGAACACATCATTGTAGAGAGTAAAATGGGGAAGTCTTTTGACGATTTCAATAGTACTATCAAGGAATATGAGCAGACGCTACAACAATGCAAGCGGAGAAAAATCCTTGTAGAAATTGCTTACCGGAGTGGATGGGTAGAAGCATTAAAAAGACTAATTTCGCGTGATATGAGGGACATTCCACCATTCTATGACCCCATGAAACTCGAGCCCAGTCAGTTGCTTGTCCCCTAAGCGTTTCCAGGGCATGAGACAGGACAAGCAATAGTGGCGCAGGACGCTCCTGCACCGCCTTGGGACTGCCAGGCAGGTTGATAATCAAGCTACTCCCTTGGATGTCAGCTACTTTGACGGCAAGCACAATAAGCACAATATCTAAGGGCGGATCCTATTCTGTTACTAGTGCGGGCATCTCGGCAGTAATTACATCATTCCTGTAGCTTCAGGACTGGCAATTTGGGACCGCCTTTATGATGAGAAGCAGAAACGATACTTTGGCGTGGCTATGTTTTCTGCCCTGTGATCGCTAGACCATACCAAGTCTTGGAGACGCTTGAGTTCCTGAGTTGCGTATCACGCAGAATATCCTTGGTCTCTTCAATCGTGTAAGACTCGTTAACCGACGCAATAAAGTATGGGCGAACCTCTTTAGGCCAAGCCATAAACCAGACTATCCATTTCCAGAGGTTACTCATACAGCGCCTCAAATCGGTAATATAATAACTCCCGCCAGGCCTCAGTACTCTGGCGATCTCATTCAGGACTTGCCTTGGACTTACCCACTCATGCAATGAGGCATTACTGAACACACAATCAAACCGATTATTCCTGAAGGGTATGTCGGCAGCATCTGCCAGGAGATATCTGGCTCTCTCGGCAAGCTCATATTCTGCCGCATTATGTTTAGCTATTTCTACCATGTCGGTGCTGACATCCAGACCGGTAAGAGTAGTACCATTCGTATTCTTCAGCCACTCCAGCCCTAAGTATCCAGGCCCTGGCCCTATCTCAAGTGTGTCACCCATGTTAATACCCGAGGCAATCAATAGTGGGACTGTGATCAGGAATTTTGGGAACTTAAGCTGATACCAGCCCTTATCTCTCATCCGCCTTGCCATTGCATTGAGCGTTTGACAGTAAGAGCATGTGGTAGCTCCTGTCGTTATGGTCATTTCGGTAGGTTCGCTGTCTTCTTAACGATGCTATCCGTGCCTCGTCGGCAACATAGACATAACTCAGTAACGGACACTTTAACTAGCTGGGTTGTCTTTGTCAAGATGCCTCAGCATCCCGCTGTACTCTTTTCCCGCCTGCAATGTTTTCCGCCTTGCCTTCCTGCTGCTATCAATATGGCGGGGCACTATATACACAAATCTATACTGTGCCGGTTTGTTTTGGTGAGCCGCTAACGGTGTATCCTCTCGGCCACAGGTCGTGTCATCATGTCCAGTGGGTCATGGAAATCGGTGGCTGGTCTGCATATGCCCCTAGAAACTGCTGGCGCAGTGTGTTACTATTTATAAGAGTGTGCTAAAAGGAGCGTAATATGAAGGTACTGCTTGTTTATCCACAGTATCCGGATACATTCTGGAGTTTTAAGCATGCTTTGAGGTTCATTGCCAGAAAAGCAATGTTTGCCCCTTTGGGGCTGTTGACTGTAGCTGCAATGCTTCCCGATGAGTGGGAGAAAAAGTTTGTGGATATGAATACAACGACCCTGACTGACAAAGACATCAGCTGGGCCGATTATGTGTTTATCAGTGCTATGGCAGTGCAACAGAATTCAGCGAGGGAAGTCATTGACAGGTGCAAGAAGTTCGGGACCAAGAGTGTTGCCGGTGGTCCCCTTTTTACCACCGGGTACGAGGAATTTGGCTTTGATGATATAGACCATCTCATACTTGCCGAGGCTGAAAATATACTGCCGCTCTTTTCAGAGGATTTAGAGAAGGGGTGTGCCAAACATATTTACACAACTGAGGAACGACCAGATATAACAACAACTCCTGTGCCTCTGTGGTCACTTATCAACAAGAAGAAATACGAGTCAATGAGCATCCAGTATTCGCGAGGCTGCCCTTTCAATTGCGAGTTCTGTGACATAGTGGTGATGAATGGACATATACCACGGACTAAAGACGAAAAGCAGGTATTAGCCGAACTGGATGCATTATATAATCAGGGGTGGCGGGATAGCGTATTTTTTGTTGATGATAATTTCATCGGCAATAAACGGAAATTAAAGTCAGAAATTCTGCCAGCAATAATCGAGTGGATGGAAGAGAAAAGACACCCCTTTTCACTTTTCACTGAAGCGTCCATAAATCTTGCCGATGATGAAGAGTTAATGCGATTGATGGCCGAGGCAGGGTTTGACAACGTATTTGTTGGCATTGAAAGCCCGAATGAAGAAAGTCTAGTCGAATGCAACAAACTGCCAAACAAGAATCGTGATTTACTGGCATCAGTTAAGAAGATTCAAAACCACGGTTTCCAGGTGCAGGGAGGATTCATTGTGGGTTTTGATAGTGACCCACTGTCAATTTTCAAGAGCCAAATCAGTTTCATTCAAAAGAGTGGCATCGTTACCGCCATGGTCGGTGTGCTAATGGCTCCCCCAGAAACAAGACTATACAAACGTTTGAAAAAGGAGAAGCGTCTGCTGCCAGGTGGTTCTGGCGATAATACCGACGGTACAACCAATTTCATCCCCAAAATGGGCCGCGAAAGACTTGCTAGCGGCTATAAGCATATCCTGAATACAATCTATGCGCCCAAGCCATACTACGAGCGTGTTAAAACCTTTCTAAAAGAGTATAAACCTAAACGCAAACGAAAAGGCAATATTGGTCCTCGCCATATCGTAGCATTGATTAAATCTATGTGGGTTTTGGGTATCAAGGAGAGAGGGAGGACGTATTATTGGAGGCTGGTTGTCTGGACCCTGCTGAAAAAGCCCAAGTCTTTCCCTTTATCAATAGCCTTTGCTATCCAGGGATTCCATCTCCGCAAGGTTGCCAGGAAGATACATGTGCCCCCGCTTAGCCATGGCGACGAACTGGAGCAGGGGATAAGCTAGTGGCTAAACAAGACTAGTCGCTGAAGTGTGAGTCTAACTCTGGTAAATTGCCAATTCGAGAGCAGCAGCGACCTGTACGTTTGGGATTGCCCGGAAGCTTCTGAGCGATTTCAAATTCAAGTTTCGGGAGTGGCACACTCGCTTGCTTGACCTTTGAGCGTCTCCAGGGCATGGGGGAGAGCTGGCAGTATTACCTTGAGGCACTCGCACACCGCTTTAGGACTGCCAGGAAAATTGATGATCAAACAACTCCCGCGAGTGCCGGCAACTGCTCGACTTAACATAGCATGAGGAGTCTTCTTAAGGCTTTCAGCTCTCATTGCTTCAGCAAAGCCGGGGACAACCCTATCCACCACTGAGAGCGTTGCCTCGGGGGTAACATCCCTGGGGCCAAGTCCAGTGCCACCTGTAGTGAGGATTACATCCAAGCTATCCTCGTCAGCCCACTTAGTTAGCTTCTGGGCAATCAACTCCTTCTCATCAGGAACGACGTCATAGTTTACAGCGCCGACATCTAGCCTGGAAAGGATTTGGCGAATAGCCTCTCCGCTTTTGTCCTCACGCTCTCCACTCCATCCCTTGTCACTGATAGTCAATATTCCCACGGTAAACATTTTTCTTCGCCCCTCACCCTAACCCTCTACCCTGGAAGGAGAGGGAACAGTTGTCACCTTTAGAGATTGCTTCTTCACTTATGTTCCTCGTAATGACGGGAGTAAGCATCACAATGATATTCTCTCAGCGCTTGTTTCTTATGGAAATATCAAGGTTCTTTGTCTCTCCAACGCCCTTTAACGTTGAAACCATGGCCAACAGGGCTTTGGCAATAATGTCTTTAACAAATGGCTTGATGAAAATCTGCTGGCCGTTGATGAACAGGGAAGTATCGCTTCTATCCTCCAAGACGAATTTCTTTTCTATGAAGTCGGCTACTGCCTGGGTATCACCCAGGGGGAACTGAGGCACATTGCTATCCAGTACCTCGTCAGTAACAATGGCAGAGAGTAGCTCAACGGGACACACTAGATTTCCCCCGGTCTCTTTCCTATGAACTTCAATTTTGGGAGCCTTACCTTTCTTGAATCCCTCAAGAAGAACAAGATCGAAGTCATTGCCAATGAGGTGCCAGATTTCTTCAATGCTGGAATCATGGTCTACAGTTTTGATGCAGGCCAGCTTATCAGGTGAGCTAACAACTACAGCGTCGCTGCCTGCTTCGGCAAATCTCCAGCTATCCTTTCCTGGCTTGTCTAATTCCATTCCGGCTGGGCTGTGTTTTACGGTGGCAACGCGGTATCCTCGCCTCTTGAACTCTGGGATCAACTTCTCGATGAGCTGTGTTTTGCCACTTCCTGTTTTACCCACAATAGATACAACTGGTGACATTCGCTTACTCCTCTGGTAGCTGGTCTTCGCTCCAATCTAGCATCTGAACCTGCACTGCGTCCCCTGCCTTAACCCCCTTGCTATTTTCAGGAATAACAGCCAACCCGTTAGCCTTTGCCATGGAGGTTAATATTCCTGAACCTTGGGGCCCAGTAGGGCGGGCATAATACTGACCACCACGCCTGGTAACAATCACTCTGGTGTACACGCGGCGTCCATCGGTATTTTCAACGCCATCTTCAATCAGTGCTTGAATTGTTGGCTTGGCAAAATTCTTCTTCCCCATCATTTTCAAGATGGCAGGACGGGCGAATTGCTCGAAGGCAACCATGGAACTTACTGGGTTACCTGGCAGGCCCAGATGTGGCACCCTTTTCTCTCTGCCATCTTCTTTACTACTAAGCACTCCAAAGGCGGACGGTTTTCCTGGCTTCATCCGCACCGTCCAGAGAGTAATCTCTCCCCGCTTTGCCAGAACATTCTTCACCATATCGTAATCCCCAAGAGATACACCTCCAGAAGTGATCAGCATGTCTGCATTCAACCCTTCAGCGATTCTCTCATTGAGTGATTGTACCGAGTCACGCCCTATACCAAGGATTTTGGGAGTGCCCCCGTAGCGCAGTACCTGAGCAGCAATAGTGTAAGTATTGCTATTATATATCCTGCCTGGTGGTAGTGGCTGGTCAATATCTACAAGCTCATCACCAGTAGCCAGGACTGCGATAACCGGGCGGCGAATAACCTTTGTCCGTGAATGGCCTAGGGAAGCCAGCACCCCTATCTCTGCAGGGCGGAGCACCCTCCCCTCTTCCAAGACCAATGTCCCTTTGGCAATATCCTCCCCCTTGTGCCGAACATTCAGTCCCTTCTCTGCTTGGCGTAATATGCCAATCCGTGGCGAGCTATTTCTACGTGCCTTCCGTGTCGCTTCATCAGTGTCCTCAAATTGAACCACAGCATCGGCCCCTTTGGGCAGGGGTGCCCCTGTCATGATACGGATTGCTGTACCCGCTTTAACTTCCCTATCGGGTATCGAGCCAGCGGCAACTTCGCCGACAACTGTCAAGACTATGGGGGATGAACTGCCGGCACCACATGTATCTTCAGCCTGCACAGCATACCCATCCATGGCGGAATTATCTAGAGGAGGAATATCAATAGGGGAATGGATGTCGGTGGCTAGAACCTGGCCTAGACAGTCTAGAATAGGCTTTTCTTCCGGCTCCAAGACCTGGACACAGCCCAAAATCCTCCTTTGTGCTTCTTCAACAGAAATCATCTGATAGCTCACTACTTGTCGTAAACCAGCATCTATCAGCTTGTATTATGGCTATCTCCACTTCGTGAGTCAACATTCCTCATGGAAGTGTAGGCAGAAGACAAGCTTACAGAGGTTGATTAGGATGGATAAGCTCGTCTGAAAAACTTGCACATATGCCAGTTGAAATTGGCCACAAGCTGCTCTGCCAAGACATTGTATCCACTCCAGGGGCCTAACTGAACAGATACCCTATGCAGCATTATTGGGATAACAAACCTTATTTTATCATCCAGAGCCCATTGGTCCAGGATTTCTCTCTGGAATAGGCAATGAGCTTAAATCTGGAGTTCACATCCAGGGCGCTCCACTGGTAGTTGGGTATGTCATATCGGTCAAGATGAATGGTCTGCTCCTTACTTAGAGCTTTATGGTCTCTGATGTACTTCAAATCTATCTGCACTATTTCGAACGGTTTGGCTGAATACCAGTCAATAAACTCCCGCTTTTCTTTCCTGCCCCTATGTGAGCGCAGATGGTAATCAATCTTCTTCTTGTTTCTCCTGATAATATGGTGAACTGTTCCCGCGGGAATCGATATGCCTTCATGCTGTTTAAGGTGGCGTGATAATCTTTCCGGCCCAAGCTTGGTTCTGTTCTTAACCTCAATGGCCTTATCTTCAATCGCCATGGGTGTCCTTCTGGGTTGGTGCTTGGGCACCTCTTTGCTCTGTCTCTTAAGTCGCCCTCTTTCTCTTTCTTAATAATATCGTAAACCACGGGCCGGTTTATCCCGAAGATAGAAGCTGCCTCTGAAATATTGTGATTATTCGTCTTTAGGTACTCCAGAACAGCTCTCCTGGCCGCTTCGGGATTGATCTTCCTCAGTTGCTTATAATCAATCTTGCCTGTTGGTTGATACGTACGGGGTCCAGGTTTCATATTTCTTCATCTCCAGATTATTAACGTTGATCTCAAGGAGTTCCAACGTCTTTCTAAGGTACTCAGTATACCCGTAGTTTAGAAACTGTATAGTATGTCCGGACACCGCACACCCTTTGCTTGACAGGACAAAGTTTTCCCTGATAAACTCGGCTTTGGAGACTCCTCTTAGAAATGGCCCCGTGGTGTAGCGGTTTTAACATGCCACCCTGTCACGGTGGAGATCAGGGGTTCGAATCCCCTCGGGGTCGTATCTCCATTATTTACTTAGGGTATCTGATTACTTCGTACCGATAAGGAGATTAACAATGGATTTTGAATTGACTGAGGAACAGAAGATGTTCCAGACAATGGTGCGTGATTTTGTCTCTAAGGAGATTGAGCCCTACGCCGCTGAATGGGATGAAACTGAGAAATTCCCTTATGAAACCATCGGGAAGATGGTTGACATAGGGCTATTTACTCTGCACATGCCAGAAGAATATGGGGGAAGTGGAGATGACATAACTTTTGTCATAGCCTGTGAGGAGATTTCTCGTGGTTCCGCGGGTTTGGCCAGTTCATACATAACCAGCCTTAGCTTGGCAATGCACCCTATTATCATGCACGGCAATGAGGAACAAAAGAGCCACTACATTCCACGCGTAATCAACGGCGCCACAGTCGCCTTCGGTTTGACTGAGGCGATGGCTGGCAGCGACGTCGCTGCTTTAGAAACAAGATACACACAAGAGGGCGGTTACTACGTTCTCAATGGCAATAAGACTTTCATAACTAATGGTGCTGAGGCTGATTTTGTCATCACCTTCGCCACCAAGGACAAATCGCTGGGGTATCGGGGTATCAGCGCCTTTGTCGTTGACAAAGACACTCCTGGCTTTTCTGTAGGCAAGCTGGAAAGAAAGATGGGACTGCACCCTGCTTCGGCAGCAGAGCTGATTTTCGACAATTGTAGAATACCTGTGGCTAATATGATAGGCGAAGAGGGCAGGGGATTTAGAATATCTCTGGAGGCCATAGATGCCTGCAGAGTCAGCGTAGCGGCTCAAGCAGTAGGCATAGCTCAAGCAGCTTATGATGCTGCCGTTGCCTACGTTAAGGAAAGAAAGCAATTTGGCACGGAACTGGCTCACTTCCAGGCAATTCAGTGGATGATCGCTGACATGGCAACCGATATTGATGCCGCTCGACTGCTAACTTACAGGGGTGCCTGGTTAACACAACAAACAGGGAAAGCTGCTATGAAGGAACCCGCTATGGCAAAGCTTTTTGCCACCGAAGCAGCTCATAGGGTTTGCCATAAGGCAGTTCAGATTTTTGGCGGCTACGGCTACACTAAAGACTTCGCCGTAGAACGCTACTACCGCGACCAGCGAATTACTGAAATTTACGAGGGAACATCAGAGATGCAAAGGATGACCATCGCCCGCCAGGTAACAGGCATGAAGTAAGACAAAAAGTAATCTCACTTGTTGCCTTTCACCTTTCGCACCGCTTCTTCTATCTCGTCTACAGAAGCTTCTTCTTCTATTGTAGATAGATCTCCGGGGTCCTTTCCTGCCAGCAACGACTTCATTACCCGTCTCATAATCTTACCGCTCCTTGTTTTTGGCAACATATCCACGAACTGAACATCCTTCATTACAACCAGAGGGCCCATACTTTCCCTTATATGCCCTATGAGCTCCTTCTTTAGCTCTTCACTAGGTTCATAACCCTTTGCCAAGACAACAAACGCACTGGCTACCTCTCCTCTAAGCTCATCAGGAACGCCCGATACACCCGCCTCGATTACCGCCGGGTGAGAGACCAAAACATTCTCCACCTCTATAGTACCTATTCTATGAGCAGCGATTTTTATCACCTCGTCAGCCCTTCCAGCAAACCAGATATAGCCATCTTCATCTTTAGAGGCAGCGTCTCCAGCGTAATAGGACCCTCGTGTGCCTGGTTTTGCCTCCCAGTAATCTTTTCTATACCTTTCAGGCTCTCCCCAAAGCATTGGAGTTAAACCAGGGAACGGTTTCTTGATAACCAGAACGCCTTTCTCTCCACTAGAAGCAGGGTGACCATCCTTCTCATTAACAACATCCGCTATTATCCCTGGCACTGGGAAAGCAGCCGAGCCTGGTTTTATTGGAGCCATGCCCAAACCGTAAGGATTTCCTATTATTGGACCTCCGGTCTCGGTCTGCCACATGTGGTCTATCACCGGAAGCCTGTCTTCAAAAACTTCCTTCTGTAGCCATTCACATGCCGCAGGATTTAGCACTTCCCCAGCGCAAACGATTCTCTCAACGGATGTTAAGTCATGTTTTCTCGCCTCATCTATACCTAGCCTCATTAATCCTCTTATACCAGTGGGCGAGAACCACACACCCGTCACCTTATTCCTCTCAATCAACTCCCACCACATATCGGGACGAGGATAATCAGGAGTGCCCTCATACAGAATTGAAGTGCAACCAACGAGGAGAGGGGCATAGATATTGTAGCTATGCCCTACTATCCAGCCAATGTCTGAGGTGCAAAACCAGATATCATCCGCCCTCATGCCATATATCCACTTAGCCATGGAATAAATAAACACCTGATATCCCCCGTGATTCTGCACCGTCACCTTGGGTTTTGCTGTAGTCCCAGAGGTAGGCATCAGAAATAGAGGCTCATTCGACTCCATAGGAACAAGATCGGAGCTTATTCCTTCTCCTTTGGCCAAGAATTCACCCCAAGCGACATCTCTACCTTCCTTCATGCTGACTTCGCCCTGGTCTCGCCTGAGGACTACCACTGTTTTGACCTGTTCCTTCGATGGGAGTAGCTCCATTGCCTCATCTACCATTTCCTTCAATGGTATTGGCTTACCTCGTCTTGATCCCCTATCTTGAGTAAGGATATATTTAGCGCCAGACATATCAAGCCTATCCGCTATCGCTCTAGGTGAAAATCCTGCGAATATCGCCATATGGATTGCACCTATCCTGGCACAGGCAAGTAGAACTGCCGCTGCCTCGATACTCATGGGCATATAAATAGCCACTCGGTCACCCTGCTGCACCCCAATACCCCTTAAGGCAGCGGCATATTTCTTAACAAGGTCAAGAAGCTGAGCATATGTAATGACCCTTACCTCTCCAGTCTCACCAGACTCGTGAATCAAAGCTGCCTTACCACCATTGCCTTGCTCCACCTTATAGTCCACACAGTTATAGCTTATATTGGTCATGCCACCCATATACCATCTGAAGGCAGGATAGTTCCATTCAAAGACTTTGTCCCACCGCTTAAACCAGTAGACGTCATCAGCAGCATTAACAGCGGCATTCTCCCAGAAACCTTCATAATCTTTCTCTGCCTCATGCATGAAACCTCGGACCTGAGGGGGTAACATATCTATCATCTGTCTCTCCTTTCTCTATATGCCTTTGTGCCAAGACAAAAGGTCATATTGTACCAAAAAACGATACTGCTGTAAACAAAGC
>CAZJGF010000045.1:3894-12688 GCA_964545665.1 uncultured Dehalococcoidales bacterium | reverse complement strand
CGTAGTTTCTGCGGTCAAAGCCTGGCCGACTTCAAAATGCCTCGGAAGATTGAGTTTGTGGATAGCATACCCAAGACTGGCTCAGGTAAAATAGACAGGAGGCGACTCAAAGAGACAAGGACGAGTTGAGAAAGAAGACCAAAATTGGCGGAGGCAGGCGTTTTCCAGGGGTCAAAAAGAGCCATGCTATAGCTATTGCAGGTTGATGAAGCAGAATCAATTTCAATTCCAGCAGTCTCATTTGTTGAGCACCTTGTGGCTGATAGCTTGGACTGTCTAGGGTCAATTACCGCACGTGTTGCGAAGCCTGGCTAGCAAGCTGGTACGCAGCGGTATCTCCAGCTATAACGGCAATGCGCTAGCTTCAATCCCTTTGTGTGCCTAACGCTTCTACCATTGGACAAACATGGGCATGATTACATGAACATAGTTGTCCACGCCCATAGGGCGGATGACTCCGGGACTCGATGGGGTGGTAACCTCCAGAGCAACTTGAGATTGGCGAAGAATGCTTAACACATCGGCGAGATATTTCACGTTGAAAGCGATTTTGGCCTCTTCCCCATCAACCAGGGCATCAATTTCGCTAACATTGCTGCCAATTTCCTCAGCCTGAGCGGAAACAGTTACCTTACCTGGAGTGAGTTCAGCGCCAGGCGTGATAACCAAACGGACGATGCCACTGGCATCGCGAGCAAATATAGAGGACATCTTAGTAACTCGCAGAAATTCACTGACGTCTATTACTGCTCTGGTGGTATAGCTTTGAGGAATGACTTGGGAATAATTCGGGAAGGAGCCCTGAATGAGCTGGGAAACTATCTCGGCTTCCTTGAGACGGAAGAGGGCCTGGGTCTTTTGCTGGTTTATGACGATTTCCACTGGTTCCTCCTGTTCACCAAGGAGGCGATTTAGCTCGTTAAGTGTTCTCGCTGGGATGATTACCGTGGTTTTCTCATTCATTGGGGAGGCAAGGGTCATTTTGTGGACAGCTAGCCTGAAGCCATCGGCGGCTGCCAGGTTAAGCTCCGTTCCATCAAATTCAGTGTTGATTCCAGTTAACACAGGGCGAGATTCTTCAGTGGCGGCGGCGAAGGCAACCTGGGTGATTGCTTCTCTAAGGGCGGTTGCTTCAATATTGGTGCTTATGCCGTCGCTTATTTGGGGGATGGGAGGAAAATCCTCGGCATCAATGCCATTGATCTGAGCTTGAAAGCGACCGCTTTTAAGCTCCATAGTGTGGTTGTTAGGGGGCAAGGTGATTTCAATTAAATCATTAGGTAGAGAATTAACGAAGTCAATCAGCAATCGAGCAGGAATGGTTATAGTTCCTTCCTGTTCCACCTTGCTCCCAATCCAACACGTAGTAGCTATTTCTAGATTAGTGGCTGCTAGCTTGAGGCGAGATTGCTCAGCGACTAAGAGGATATTTTGGGTGATAGGCAAAGTAGACCTGACAGCTACAGCTCTACCAGCTATGCTTAGTCCTCTGCTCAAGTTTTCTTGAAGACAAGATAATTTCATAGCATACCTCCAACAGTTTTAGACAAGCAATACTATACTATTGGCAACTGTTATAGTCAATGAATCGTTTTAATACTTGCCGTGCTTTCTGGCTAGCTTGGGCGCGGTGACTGATCTGGTTCTTTATGGCTAAAGGGAGTTCAGCCATGGTTTTGTCTATCTCAGGGAGATAGAAGACGGGGTCATAGCCAAAGCCATTATTTCCTCTAGGTTCAAGGGTAATTATGCCATGGCACTCACCACAGCAGAGTTCTAATTCATCCTTTGGTTTAGCTATGGCAATGACACATTTAAACTGGGCGGTTCGTCTTTCCCATGGGACACCGTTGAGTCTAGCCAACAGAGCTCTTATCCTGTCTAGATCTGTGGCATCTCTGCCAGCGAAGCGAGCTGAGTGAATTCCTGGCTCACCATCAAGAACATCCACCTCAAGCCCTGAATCATCAGTAAGGCTGATAAGTTGGCTTAATTTGGCATAGGTAGTAGCTTTCATTTGAGCATTTTGTTCATAGCTATTCCCCGACTCGGTAGCAATTGTGCTTATTCCTTGTTCAGCCAGCGTAGTTATTTGATAGCCGAGGTTAGCAAGGAGAAAGCGGTATTCTTTGACTTTCCCCGGGTTGGCGCTGGCCAGGAGCAACTTGGGCATTCTATTCATCGATTGGTTGAAATCTTGGAGCTAATTTCTTGTTTACTTCGGGCATTGTGGTGTATTCCATTTCATCCAGTGGCAGGCGGTGCGGCTCGAATGGCCCCATACCACGTAGTAGGTCTGCTATGGTGTTTGCCCGCTGGCGAGCTGGGTCGAAAGCTGGGTCATCAAAAAGGTCACTGGCACCAATGAGCTTGCCGTTGGCCAATTGAAAACCAGCAGCTATTACTCTCGGTGGACCATCAAAGCGAGTACA
Source organism: uncultured Dehalococcoidales bacterium (assembly GCA_964545665.1). GTDB lineage: Bacteria > Chloroflexota > Dehalococcoidia > GIF9 > AB-539-J10 > CAZJGF01. Next base: position 10,256 of record CAZJGF010000045.1, on the reverse strand, counting down.
CCTGGCTTGGCCAAAGGAAACTGGCATTAAGGGACCGTGATGAGAGCCTCTCATCCAACCTTTCACTATATTGACTGAGGCGAAAGGCTCGAGTATTTCGCCTACGGCCGGAAATGTGCCTTGTGCCCTGACAATGCAGACGGGATCGTCTTTGCCTACATATCTCCCGGCTATGAGAGATAACCTTTGAGTAGAGGCAGAGGCAGCAATTTCTCCCGTTGCCCTATGGTAAACTGATTTAGCAGAGTAACGCCCTGGTGAGCCAAGGAAAACGAGCATGTCGTAGATTTCCTCGGGAGCGTTAAAGCTAATTCTTTTTGCTTCTAAGACATCGTGTACTTCGAACCTGAAGCCAGCGTGCATATTAGGGGCAATTACTAATCCTATGGTGTTAAAGGGATCAGCGAATATCTTGTATAGCGGCAGGTTCCAGGCACCAGAGGCAGTCTTGTCTGCCATAAATATGATTATGGTTTCAGCTTTACGCTCGGTGATTTGCATCTCAGCCACACCAGGGCCTAACCCTTTGATATTACCGGAGAAAGCGTCACATAGAAGGTCCTGCCCTGCGCCGTGAAGCTTTAGGCTCTTGGCTATTTCTGTGCATTCCACAAAGGTGTCCCAAGCTAGCTTGTGGACTTGTTTACTGTCTTCGCCTTGCTCATGGGTCATTATTAATTGAAGATCATCACCGCAATTTGTAACGTAATAATCGATGAGGGTCCCTTGCTGTTTGGCGTGCTCCAAGCTTTCCTTGGCGCTTTGTATTACATCTGGATGGCTGGTGGAATGTCCTACATAGCCGCCGACGTCCGCCTTGATAACGCTTAAGGTTATGTCCACTATGTCCTCCTTTATAAAATAAATGCCTTTATGGCTGGAAGCGGTCTATGATATGGACGTTTGACCGGTTTTGTCAAATAATTGTTTCCCGCTCAGGCAGGGAAAAGTTGGGAGTCGAGCTTGGAATAAAAATTAGCCCTTCTTCCTTGTTGCCCATAACGTTTACACTATTTCGGCAATAAAGAAAGCCGGTGTAAGCGGCTATGGAGGCATCGCAGAGGTTGTGGTCGAACATGCTAAGGCACGGCTTGAGACCGGGTAAAAGGTTTCCTAACCTTTCCTTAAGAAAACTTATCCCTTGAGGCGTGCTTTTCTTAGCTATGGTTTTGCCGAAGAGGCGAACCTTGCTGGCGTAAGGATAAACTTCGATAACTTGAAATCCTAGACATGTGAGCTTGTTTTTGAGCTCAATGCCACGGTGAATTAGGCTTTTAATAAAGCTCTTTTTGCTAGTAGGATAGCAGGGGATTCCCTGCTGCCTTAGCTCGTGGTCGCACTGCCTGCCTCTGCTCTCAGACTCCGATTGGCAGGGACAGCTCTCATCGAGACAAGATAATCCCAGTGGCAAGCTCAGAGGAGCATCGATAGCTATTACTCGGGGCGAAATAATATTTATGATGGCGATAATTTCGCTATCCTTGGCTAAGAAGCCGAGGTAAACAGGTTGCAATCTGCTATCTAGACCTAAACAGGCAGTGGGTTTTGATTCATTCGAGGTCAAATCTACACCGAAAACTACAGTATCATTCACTTTGCTCAGTATGAGCCTTTGCCTGTTCTCCTTAGGATTTCTCTGGCTGCCACCACTCCTGAAACTGAAGCCTGAATTAAACCCCGGCTTATGCCAGCACCGTCGCCAGCAGCGAACATATTGCTGATTTCAGTTTCTAAGCATTGCGTCAGCTTTAATTGGCTGGAGTAAAATTTAACCTCTGTTCCATAGAGCAAGGTATGAGACGAAGCGACACCAGGAGCTAACTTATCCATAGCTTGAAGCATCTCGACTATTCCTTTGAGATAGCGGTACGGGAGGACGAAGCTTAAATCTCCGGGTGTTGCTGCTTTCAAGCTTGGTTCTATGAGACTATGCTGGATTCGAGCAGGGGTGGAACGGCGGCCGCCGATTAAATCTCCTAACCTTTGCACTAAGACACCACCGCCAAGGATGTTGGCTAACCTCGCCAGATACTTACCATAGGCAATGGGTTCATGGAAGGGTTCGGTAAAAGTCGTGGACACCAAGATAGCGAAATTGGTATTCTTTGTTTTAGGCTTGGTATAACCGACACCGTTGACTGTGACTACAGGGTCTGAACCGCCGGTGGATTCCATGATTACCTCGCCTCCCGGGCACATGCAAAATGTTCTGACTCGATCATCGAAACTTTTGGAATAGAACTCGAGTTTTGCTTCATATAGTGCTGAAGTTAGCTCTTCCGTAATTACTGATGGCACTTCGATTCTACAACCGACGTCTACAGGGGCAGAATTAAGGTTGAGTTTAAGCTGTTTAGCTTCCTTGGTTAGCCAGTCTGACCCTTCTCTTCCTGGAGCCAGAATCAAGTAGCGGCAATCCAGTCTTTCACCATTGCTAGTTTCGATAGCTTCAACCACGTCATCTTCAACTATGATGCGGGTAGCTGCTGTCCTCAGCTTTATATCCATTTTGGGTAATAGGTATTTTTTCATCGCCTGCAATACCTGGCGGCAGTTGTCTGTTCCCAAGTGGCGTAATTTAACCGGGATTAGTCTAAGCTCAGCTAAGGCGGCTCGGCGTTCTATTTCGGCTACCTTCTCTCCTGTTCCATACACCTTGTGTGGGGCACCAAAATCGAGATAAGCAGCATCAACGTAGTCAATAAGCGTTCTGGCTTGGTCTGCGCCGATTATCTCTTTAAGTCGGCCACCCACTTCAGTAGATAAGGTTAGTTTGCCGTCACTGAAGGCTCCAGCACCTCCGAAACCACTTACTAGATGGCATGGAGAGCAGGATAAACAATGGTCAGCCTCCTTTTGAATTGGGCAAACGCGGGCATCGATCTCTCTTCCCTTATCTACCAGGAGAATATCAAGCCCGGACTTGCTTAATTCTAGACTGGAGAAAATGCCTGCCGGGCCAGCGCCGACTATGATAACATCGTATCTCTTAGCCATTAATCTCGTTGCCGGTTAATAATAAGACTTGTGGATAGTTCACGTATTGTCAATCTATTCTACGAACCTACTGATCATTCGTCAACTGGCTCGCTGGCTTTAAGATACGATCTCTGTTGGTGAACAGCAGGCGATTTGACTTTGGTGCTATTGCTCATATTATTCCGTGACAGTCTCCTACCTAAGCTAGCCTTGCTCTAGCTCTCTCTCTGCGATATACTTCTCCTTACGGGCCCAGCAAGGAAACAAAGTGGAAAGTTCGCCCTTGCTGACCGCTGCTAAGTTGGAATGGTTTTGAGAGAAAGTCTAATAGGAGGCACATTTGAATGTTGTCCAAAAGCTCGAAAGAGGAAATTCTGGCCCGGGTAGCGAGAAAGGCAGGGGACTATGAGGAGCTTTCCGTTAATTGTGCTCAAGGTACATTAACTGCTCTCCAGGAGGAATTTGACCTCGGTGGGGGGAAGGATGTACTGAAGGCAGTAACCTTCATGCCCGGGATTATGAGCAGGAAAGAGACATGTGGAGCAGTTATCGGAGGACTTATGGCTTTAGGATTGGCTTACGGTAGAGATAGACTCTACGACCCTGAATGGAGGACTCCCGAAGCAAACGAGGTGATGTTTAGGCTTAGAAACAAGGTATGGAGATTCTGCGAGGCTTTTAAGCAGGAATTCGGTAGCACAATGTGTGGTGATATTCGCCCCAAAATAATGGGTAGAGATTATGACACCATGGATTCTGAGGAGAGACGGCAGTTCCTGGAAGATGGTGGAGCAAAGAAATGCCGTGTTCCGCCTGAAAAAGCGGCCAGGATCGCTGCTGAGATATTGTTGGAAGAATAGCCCCGAGAAGCTTCTTCACAAGGTTTCGCTATTTATGTTCCCGTAGATTTGGAGAGGAGGAGATTGTTGCTCAAAAGCCATAATTGTGGCGAATTAAGGATAAATCATGCTGGCCAGAAGGTAACCTTAGCTGGCTGGGTGCATCGTCGTCGTGACCATGGCGGCATGGCTTTCATTGATCTGCGAGATAGCACTGGCATAGTCCAGGTGGTATTCAATCCGGAAGTGCTGCAGGAGAAATATCAAGTAGCTGGCTTGCTTCGCAATGAGTATGTAATTCAGGTTGAGGGAGAGGTTGTCTCACGACCTAAGGGAACAGAGAATCCCAAATTGGCTACTGGCGATATTGAAGTTGTGGTTAAGGGGGCTGTTATCCTTAACGAGTCGGCTACACCACCGTTCTACATCAATGAAGATGTGGAAGTCGAAGAAAGCCTTTGTCTCAAGAATCGCTATTTGTATTTGAGAAGGTCAAAGATGCAGGATAACCTAATCCTACGCCACATGCTAATCAAGTTTATTCGTGATTTCCTTGATGCTAAGCACTTCATTGAGATTGAGACTCCTATTTTGATCAAGAGCACGCCAGAGGGAGCGCGTGATTATCTTGTGCCCAGTCGCCTTAACCCAGGCAAGTTCTATGCTCTGCCTCAATCGCCACAGCAGCTTAAACAACTGCTCATGGTGGCTGGATTTGAGAGGTATTTCCAGATAGCCAGGTGCTTCCGAGACGAGGATTTGAGAGCAGATCGCCAGCCTGAATTCACTCAGCTCGATTTGGAAGCAAGCTTTGTGGGAGAAGAGGACATATTGCAGCTCATGGAGGAGCTTGTCACCTCGCTAGTGGAGACTGTTAAGCCTGAGATGAAGCTACTAAAACCTTTTCCTCGCTTCACCTATAAGGATGTGTTGGAGCGGTATGGCACAGACAAACCAGACCTAAGGTTTGGCTTGGAGCTTAAAGACATCTCTGATATTGCTGCCCAGACCAATTTCGATGTTTTCCGCTCCGCCATTGACAGGAATGGGAAGGTAAAGGGAATATGTGTTCCCGGTTGTGCCCACTACACTCGCCATCAGCTTGACGAGTTAATAGACTTGGCCAGGGATTGTGGAGCTGAGGGTTTAATTACTATGGCTTTCATGGGAGAAACCACGGCGTTGGATCAAGTTAGATCGGTGGCTGCCAGACATTTAACCCAAACTTGTTTGGATGATATCGTCGCCAGATTCGAAGCCAAGCGTGGTGATCTGCTGCTTATAGTTGCTGACAGAGTGGAAGTGGTTAACAGGACGCTGGATCAGCTACGCTGCAAGATGGCACAGCGGCTTGGTTTAACCGATGGCGATCTACTGGCTTTCGCTTTTATAGTTGGTTTTCCTTTGTTGGAGTGGAGTGAGGCAGCAAATCACTGGGAGGTTGTGCATCACCCATTTACCGCTCCTCAACAGGAGGATGTGTCACTGCTTGATACCGAGCCAGATAAAGCTCATGCCCGCCACTATGATGTGGTGTGCAATGGGTACGAACTGGGCAGTGGTAGCATCAGAATACATAGTCGCCAGCTCCAAGAGAAGATATTTCATCTTCTGGGTTACAGCAGGCAAGAAGTGGAGAGGCGATTTGGCCATTTCCTCAAAGCGTTGGAATATGGAGCGCCGCCCCACGGAGGCATCGCTATCGGCCTAGACCGCCTAGCGATGTTGGTCGCCAGGGAGCACAGCATTAGAGAGGTCATTGCCTTCCCTAAAAACCAGAATGCGGTTGACTTGATGTTCGATACTCCTTCATATGTTGAGCAAGAGCAGCTTGATGAATTGAATCTCAAGCTGAAGCACGAAATTATTGGAGGATAGGCCGCTTGGTTGGTTAACAAAGTTTGTCCGAAATCGCTGGTTCAGGATCTCGGTGTTTGGATTTAGGGTTTATCGCAAAGCGTGTGAATTATGAAAGTAACTGCCGAGAAAATGGAGCATCGCCAGGTGGCACTTATTATCGAAGTTGAACCTGGCGAGTTAGAAGAATCTCGAGAGAAAGCCTACCATCGCCTGGTTGGCAAAGCCTCTATACCTGGCTTCCGTAAGGGAAAGGCGCCTCGAGCTGTTCTAGAGCAGCATGTAGGCAAGGAATCTCTGCTAGAGGAAGCATTGGAGCAACTGATGCCGCAGCTTTACAAAGAGGCAGTGAAATCGCAGGGCCTTGAACCTATCGCTGAACCACAAATAGAGATTGCTCAAACTGAGCCGGTAGTTTTCAAGGCTATCGTGCCGCTCAAGCCAACTATTGAGCTTGGCGATTATCACCATATAAAAGTGAAGCCTGAGCCGGTGAAAATTACCAGTGGCAAGATTGAAACGGCTATGGAACAAATGCGACAGGGGCAAGCGGTTATATCGCCTGTAGACCGCCCGATTCAATTTGGTGATTCTGTCACTTTGGATATTGAGGCAAGCGTTGACGGCAAGGCGCTATTGAACCACAAGGACATAGTATATGATGTGGACCAGAATTCGGCTGTGCCT
>CAZJGF010000045.1:2487-3794 GCA_964545665.1 uncultured Dehalococcoidales bacterium | reverse complement strand
AGCTCGGTAGACTATCCGCTAGTTTTGGAGGAGGGAGAAATTGTCTACCTTCTTGAGGATGAAGCACGACGGCTTGGCTATACAAAGGTGGAAGACTACCTTGGTAGAGTTAACAGAACCGTGGAGGAACTTAAGCAAGAGTTGCAACCTGTAGGCAGAAAGCGAGTTATTAATACTCTAATCATAGACAAAGTGGCTGAACAAGAAGAGATTGAAATTGCTTCCGCAGAGGTGGATAATAAGATAAAAGAGATGACAACGAGTATCGAGGATAAGGAGAAGGTGCGGCAAATTCTCGCCTCGCCCCGGATTAGAGAGACAATAAAGCAGAGTCTGCGCACTGAGAAGACACTGGACCGATTGGTGCAAATAGCAACTGGCAATAAGGAGGGATGATGGACATTAGGTCTCAAGTAGTAATTCCCACGGTGACTGAAACTGGCGCTCGTGGCGAGCGCGCCTTCGACATATATTCGCTGTTACTCAGAGAGAGAATCGTTTTCTTGGGCACGCCTATCAACGACCAAATAGCTAATCTTATCATTGCTCAGCTTCTTTACCTAGAGAGAGAGGACCCCGAGAAGGATATAAGCCTGTATGTTCACTGCCCCGGTGGGGTGATTAGCGCTGGCCTGGCTATCTACGATACGATACAGCTCCTTCGTTGCCCGGTGTCTACGATTTGCGTTGGCTTAGCAGCCAGCATGGGCACTTTGCTGCTTTGCTCTGGCACTAAGGGTAAAAGGTATGCCTTGCCTAACTCGACCATTCATCTTCACCAGGCCGTCGGCGGCGCTCAGGGACAGGCTGCGGATATTGAAATTGCTGCTCGGGAAATAATGAGGATGCAGGAAAGAATCCGCAGTATCATCGCCAAGCACACTGGTCAGTCAATGGAAAAGATTGCTCATGATACTGACAGGGATTTTTATCTTGACCCGGAGCAGGCGAAGGAATATGGCCTTATTGATGAGATACTGACCAAGCCGGAGAAAAAATGAGGCTAATGCTGTTGCCAGCCCGCATTTTGTCATTGAGAGCCAAGGGAAGCAATCGCAGCTCCGACTACAGGGTGATATTGAAGGAGGTAAGTTAGACGATGGTTACATTGCTGGGGTTGGCAGAGGTAGGTCATGTGGCCAATGTAGCAAGCTCTGGTGGGTTGGGCAAGGCGGGCTTGATCACCATTATCATAGTTGCCGTAATCCTTATCCCCACGGTTATCTGGCTGATCAATGGCACCAAAGAGCGGGATTGAAGGCTATTCAGCTAGTCCTGGGCTGTCATTCGCTCAGATAGGTTGATAG
>CAZJGF010000045.1:0-2387 GCA_964545665.1 uncultured Dehalococcoidales bacterium | reverse complement strand
CGCCTGCGACTCCCTATATGGTATTATCACCCCAGTTTGGCAGCCTCTTCTCTGACCAAGCGTCGGATGCGCCGATGAATTTCCAGAGGCTTAGCTATATCTTTGCTTTCAGCTAGCCAGTGGAACCAGCCCCTGTCACCCCGGCCACCAACTCTTTCCTTTTCCTTAACTGTCAGTTCCACTGCCCACCTATGGCCTTTCTCCCAGGCTTCCAGGGCGGCCCACAAGTCTTCCAGGCTGGTAGAGGCCAGGCCCATGGTAGAGTAGGGCAAAGCATACTCGTTGGCGTTGAAAGCAATGGCCAAACCGCCAACCTTGTTCACCGCTTGCAGCATCTTGAAGTCGGTGATGCTGTCCCCTACGACCACCCATTGTGACAGCGGCTTTGCCACCATAGCGGCGAAATGCTCTAATGCCTCTATCTTACGCATCCCGCCTATAGGTTTCACCGTGGTTGTAATACCTCCTGAACTTGTCTTAGGCAACTCTTGCCAGTAGAAATAATCCAGAGCCCGTTTTATCCTGGCATCATCGCCGAGAGTGATGAATTCTTTTTCTGCTTGTTTCAGCAAGGCGAAATCATCTTCACCTAGCAGTTGGCAAATTTGGTCTAAGGGAAACGAGGTACAAGCCACGTTTTGATATGGAATTCCCACCCTTTGTGTGATAGCAAAGGCATATTGCTCATAGCTGGTGCTGATGCAGAATATCTGCCATCCCTGGGATTTGAGCCTGGAGACCAGTTCACAGGCGCCGGTGGTTAGTTTAGCCTCTTCCCCCATGGTGGTGATTTGTTTTTCCTTTACTCCATGGTAAGCTAGGAAAGGAGCAATGAGAGCTAGGGTGTCCCCAGGCTCATAATCCTCTCGGCTCTCTAGAGTCAATAAATCATCGTAGCGACTGATAGTCTCGAAAATTCGGTCGCCATGGGGGAATAGCTTCATCAATTCATAGGCGTTGTCTTGAGGGGCTAGAGGGCCTTCGAGGTCAAAGCAGATTAGATTCATTTCCGGTTTCCTGCCCCTCAGTTGTGAGCTAAGCGATTCTCTGTAGAAAGTGTCATTGTGAGCGAAGCGAAGCAATCTTACCCTCCACTGCATTATTCACTTTTTCGCTGAGGTCATATCCATTGATTGGCTTTCCCTGGGCATCAATGACTTTACCACTGCTTATACTGATTTCCCTCTGGCTCAGAGCTTTGAGTGTGGAGATAATAAGAGGGAATTCCCTGGCGAGTTCATGCTGGCGAATAAGCTGGAACAGCATATCTTTATCGCCTTTCTGCCAGTATGAGTGGAAAGGCTCGTATTTGATGGAGAAAGAGCAGTATGCCACAACTGGCCCTCTATCTAGTTCAGGTGTCACCAGATGGATCATGGCACCAGCTTTTTGCGCCTTGTTCTGTATCAAATCCCAGATGACCTGTTGCCAGCTTCCCGCTGGTCCGCCTGGAGGTGCAGGATGCAGGTTAATCATACTATATTCTTGACATAATTCTTCACCGATAATAAGCATATAGCCAGCCAGAACACAGACATCAGGGACGAACTTTCCAATCCTTTTCCTCACCTCTCTATCGTATCGGAGACGCCAATCTGTTTGAGGTCCCTTCGCTTCGCCCGCAATGGCATTTTGGAACTTTCTATGAGAGAAGCAAATAAGAGGCAGGTTATAGCTACGGGCTAGTTCGAAAAACAGGTCGCTTTCCTGGGATTCCCCAGGCTCGCGATTACTGAAGACAAAGCTGATCCTGCCGTGGATATTGCCGCTATAGATGTTATCCTGCACAGCTTGCAGAAGCTGTCGTGCTGCTTTATCCCTTCCTGTCGAAAACCAGCCGATATTTAGCAAAAGCCTTTTCTCATCTTTGCCCAGGTGCTGGCGAGGTGAACTAAGGGGCTAGAGCTGCGTCCGAATATCGTGCCTTGAGATAAGCTGTCCAAGAAATCATCTGGGCTACCAAATTCAGGCATCTCCACATAAGCCCTGCCGATTTCAGCTAACGTATGGGCATCGCTTCCGGCGCTGGCAGCTAGTCCATAGTCTTGGGCCAATCTTCGAGCCTTACTTGAGCTGTTGGGAAAAAGGTTGCGAGAGTTAAAGACTTCGATAATATCAACTTGGGGTAGAATCGCCGTTGATAGAAGATTGCGCCGTTCGCCTCGCAATGGTAGAGGGAGGTGTCGGCCAAACGGATGGGGAATGCCAACTAGCCCACCCTGCTTCCTAATCTGGGTTATTGTCTTCTCTGGGGATAATCCTTTGGGAACTTCTTCCCTAATAAATAACCCCATCAATTCACCCATAGACGTTTTAATTTCTTCAGCAACAATCACTTTAAAAGGAGCAATCTCTTTTAGCTTCAAAGCACCAGCGATGGTGTTGTG
>CAZJGF010000044.1:0-12772 GCA_964545665.1 uncultured Dehalococcoidales bacterium | reverse complement strand
TATCCGGCTTTTGTCTATTTTAGTTAGCCGACATATTTGCTATACTACACTCTTGACTTGAGTTCGGAGCTAATTGCTATAGATGGTCCTGTGGCAGTGGGCAAGAGCAGCGTTGGCTCGCTGCTAGCTAGGAAACTGAGCTTCTCCTTCTTTGATACTGGACTCATGTATCGAACCTTTACCTGGAAAGTTCTCAAATTAGGCATCTCTCCTGAGGATGAAAACAAACTCTCTCATCTAGCTAACATGACCAGATTTGATTTCGTTCCATGTCAACAAGGATGTCTTTCCGTCCTCATTGACGATGAAGATATATCTTCCCAGCTAGCTTGCTCCTGGATAGAGGAGAAGGTTTCCCTAGTATCAAAGGTGGCTGGAGTGCGACAAAAAATGGTAGCTGAGCAGCGCAGAATAGCCCACAGAGGGAAACTCATAATGGCCGGCAGAGACATAGGCACAGTGGTTTTGCCCTGGGCTGAGCTGAAGATCTTCTTGGTAGCTTCCGTTGAGGAGAGAGCTAACCGCCGCTACAGGGAATTGCTTGAACGGGGAAGGGAAGTAGACTACCCTACTGTTCTCGCTGAGTTAAGGCAGCGCGATGCCACTGATACCCACAGAGCCATCTCCCCTCTTAAGCCCGCTGCCGATGCCATAATCATTGATACTGAAAAACTTAGCTTAGAGCAGGTAGTGGACAAAATATATGATTTGGCTGTCTAACTTGGCAACGGAGATTGCTTGGCCTTTGGCTCGCAATGACACTAGAAGTAGGCTTATAATGACGCCAGAGGGGTAGTGTGAATCGTGACTCGGTCTCAAAGGATTGTCTTAGCTATTATCAGATTCTTCCTCAGGGTTTCTCTCTCCTGGAAAGTCAACGGGAGGGAGAATGTACCCTTAGATGGTCCGCTCATCGTGGTGGCAAATCATGTTCACCTCGTTGATCCAATACTGCTGATTTCTATCTTCCCCCGGTGGATCAACTTTATGGCCAAAGAGGAACTTTTCCACTATCCTTTTCTAAGCATTATTATCCGCTGGGCACAAGCCTTTTCAATACACCGCCGGGGGACAATTGCGGACAAGCAGGAGACGATGAACCAAGCCAAAAACCTGCTAAACGAGAGGTTAGTTCTGGGAATGTTCCCTGAAGGTAAGAGAAACCACAATGGCAAGCTCCTACCGGGGAAACCAGGCTCTGCCGTACTCGCTTCGCGAATGGGCATTCCCCTCCTTCCAGTCGGTATCATAGGCACAGAAAAACTTAGAGGCATAAGTTGGCTATGTAAGCGTCATCGCATACTCATCAACATTGGGCAACCATTTAAGCTCCCTCCTGCCAATGGCAGGTTAACCAAGTCACAGACTAAATCACTAACCGACCTCATGATGAAAGAAATCGCCGCCCTCCTGCCACTGGAAAATCGAGGAGTCTATGGAGATTGAGAAGTCCCGAGAGCTCGGTTTGTGCTTCGGGGTGAGGCGAGCCATTAAGCTATTGAAAGAGGCAGCAGGCAAATACGGCAAGATAGAGACCCTCGGCCCAATAGCACATAATCAACAGTTGGTGCAAGAATTGGCCGAAATAGGAATAAGCCCAGTAGATGAACTGGAGCAAGTCAAAGGTAGATTCCTGGCTATTCCCACCCACGGAGTGAGCCCCTCGGTGCTAGCTGAAATCGAAGCTCGTCATATTCACATCATTGATACCACCTGCCCTACAGTTAGCAAGGCCCAAAACACAGTCAAGGAACTGACTGAGGCTGGTTTTGATGTCATCGTCTTTGGGGAAGCAGAACACACTGAGGTTAAAGGATTGCTAGGTTGGGCAAAGAACAAAGGCATAGCTGCTCTTAACGTGAAACAAGGCGCCATATCCTCTTTGTTATTGCCAGCCGAAGCTCTAACCATGAACGAATTAGAGGAAAGGAAGCACCAAAATAATCTCCATCGGTTGGGCATCATATCTCAAACCACCCAGAGCTGGCCTGCTTTTGTTGAGTTTAGCCAGCAGCTCATGGCCGCCCTTCCTGCCAAAGTTGAAGCGCTACACATTATCAATACTTTGTGTCAGGCAACGCAAAGACGCCGAGAAGCTGCTATAGAATTGGCCAAAAAAGTTCAGCTTATGATAGTGGTGGGGGGGCATAATAGCGCCAATACCAGACGTCTGGTTGAAGCATGCTCACCCATAGTGGAAACGTATCTAGTGGAAAGAGCTAGAGATGTGGACAGTTCCTGGCTGATAGGTAAGCAACGCGTAGGTATCACTGCTGGAGCATCCACACCGGACAAAGCCGTAGAGGAGGTAGTAGACAAACTGAAGTCTCTCTAGCCCAGTTGACCGTTCAACCTCCTGCCACCAATAAGGTGGAGGTGAAGGTGTGGTATGACCTGACCACCTTCAGGGCCACAATTTATGGCTAGGCGATAGCCCCTTTCTGCTATCCCTTCTTTCTTAGCTAGATCCCTAGCTAAGATTACCAAGCGCCCCATAAGTCCCTGTTGTTGCTCAGTAAGCTCCGCCAGAGAGGCGATATGAACCTTGGGTATGATGATTATATGTTTGGGCGCCTGGGGGTTGATATCCCTGAAAGCCAACACTTCCTGATCTTGATAAACGACGTCACTGGGTATCTCACCAGCAACAATGCGGCAAAAAAGACATTCCTCAGCCATGCTTACCTACCAGAATTTTAACCTACTAACCTTTTCCAATACAACTATTTCATCTCAGGCAGACTCACTCGCCACCTGGACTAGTCTTACTTTTACCCTCTCCGCTTACTTTTCTCCATTTGGCTCGACGTTTACCCGCCCACAAACCTTTGAAAAAGGTTCGGTCGAGCACATGCCGATCATCGGCTACATTCAAAAGATCCTTGGATACCCCACTCTCGAAGTAGGCTACCTCAACATGTTTGCCCATGTTTTTCACCGCTTGAAGAGCGTAGGCGAAGTCAGAGTCCCCGCTCACCAGCACTGCCACGTCATAGAAATTATTCCAGGCGAAATATAGCAGGTCTGTAGCCAACATAACATCTATGCCCTTCTCAACAGAGACACCCTGTGACATTTTCGTGCTTCCCAGTCGAGCTTCCAGATAGGGTGTTTTGCGCAGAATATCAAGGAATTCCTGCTGTTCATGATAGCTATCAGGCCGTTGAGTCGGGTCCTGCAAGACGTTGTAATAATATGTCCGGAATAAACGTCTCAAACCACAAAGCTTACTGGCAAACTCGGCAAAGTTGAGGTCGTGGCGCCTAAAATTGTTTTTCAGAGCATGATACAGATTGCTTCCATCTATGAAAATCGCAACTCTATCTTCCATAGCCTTCCCCCCTTAAGACTGGCTAATTACTTTTGGCAATACATACGCTCCCCATGAGACCATTATACAGTAGCAAGTCTCCTCATTCCATCTACCTGAGCGAGTGCGCCTGGAGGCTCCCGGCTGAGAGGCCGGAGCCAGCTCAGCGTCAAGGCTAACTTATTGCTTTTCGCATTCCGAAGGGGCATAATTTCACTACAAAATCACAAGCATATGGGGCTGCCCCAATAGTAGCTTGTGCAGAACCACTTAAGGAGGTAGAAATGATAACAGGAATTCAGCATTTCAGTTTTACTGTAAGCAACCTCGAAGAGGCCATCCACTTTTTCCACGACCTTCTGGGATTAGAGGCGACCCCCATCAGGGAGGTAAAGGGCGAGCGCATTGAGCAGATTCTGCAAATGCCCGGTGCCTCACTCAGGATCTCTAATGTAACCACACCAGGCAACGGCAACATCGAGCTGATCGAATATGTGGCACCGAAGGGCAACAAGATTGACCTCAAGACATGCAACGTAGGTGTAGCACACCTCGCCTTGGAGGTGGACGACATTCAGAAGATGTACGATGACCTTACTGCCAAGGGAGTCAAGTTCAATCATTCGCCGCTCTGGGCCGGGGCTGGCGCTCTCAAGGGCTGGGGCATCTGCTATCTGAAGGGACCGGACGGCATCACCCTGGAGATGATGGAGGCTCCTAAGAGTGTTAACTTGCATCCTGCTACTGGATTCCCCATTAGCGAATAAAGGACACCCGGGGCTGCGTCATGAGAGGGCAGTGGCCGCAGCAGTAGCTAAACGGGCACCAATAAATCTTTGCATTCCAGGGCATTGACGACTAGTATGAGTGGAGACTAGAATTAATCGCACACGAAATAAGCATGCAAGCTATGTTTGATTTATTCAAGCGAATGTGGAAAGGGGGCAAAAGTGGAAAATGTATAATTTCAAAGACAAGGTAGCTCTGGTCACCGGTGCGGCTCGCAAGCGTGGCTTTGGTCATGCTACTGCTGTACGTTTTGCTATGGAGGGAGCAAACGTTGTAGTGAACAGTCGCTTTCGGCCGCCAGAGCAATTTCCTGAAGAGGAAAAGACAGAAGGTTGGATGGGGCTCGATAGTGTTGTCAAGGAGATCAAGGCGCAGGGTGTACAGGGGCTCGCTATCACCGCTGATATTAGCGACCGAAAGCAGGTTCAGGCTATGGTAGACAAGGCCCTCGCTGAGTTTGGGCATATCGACTTCCTCGTTGCCAATGCGGGGATCATTACTAGAGGCCCTGTCCTTGAGTCTAAGGAGGATGATTGGTGCCGCACTATAGCAGTCAATCTTAACGGGGTCTTCTACTGCTGCCAGTCTGTAGCCAGACACATGGTCGGGCAGGGTGGCGGCGGTGCGATAGTCAATGTATCTTCGCGGGCAGGTAAGATGGGCATGGCAGATCACGGTGCTTATTGCGCCTCGAAGTTCGGGGTGATTGGCTTGACACAAGTTCTGGCCATAGAGTTAGCCCCCCATAATATCAGGGTCAATGCTGTTTGCCCTGGGCGATTTCCCACTAGCATTGCCTCCGACATTGAAGTGTGGAAGGTGGCACGTGAGAAGGGCATTGACATGATGGAAGCTGCGAATATTGTACACGCTGATACTGTGCCCCTCACCCCTATGAAGCGGGTCGGCTATCCTGAGGAATTGGCCAGCGTTATTATCTTCCTTTGTTCGGACGAAGCTAGCTTTATGACGGGTCAGTCCATTAACGTGGACGGTGGTCGCCTAACAGCTCACTAAAGCGATCGTTAAAGCGTACTCTTTTGGCATCGGAATTGGACGCATCTCTCTTAGCTCCCCCACCTTCATCCCAAAGCTTCTGCCCACTGGTCAGTGAATGAAACAGGGTACTGTTCACTCCAATACAGCCCTTTGTCGCAAGCACTTTTCTCTCGCGAAGCTCGGCTCAGAATCACCTCAACAATTGGAGTTCGAGCCGGAGCTTAGGCTTTTCTCCAGAGTTGCAACCATATTCGGCACCCGGATGTGTTTATCTCAGCCACTCATTGTGCTCTGGTACTGATACCCAGCTAACCAGAACTCCTGGAGTTTCTGTGCTTCCTGATTAACCAGTTGGGGCTACTCCGCTTGTGCTAAAATATGTCAGAAGCGGAAACGCCTGTTGAGCAAGCGAACCTAGTTAAGCGAGAGTGGCCATCGCATGAAGAAATCGAGTGTGTCAGGTGACAGAAAAACGAGTATTTACCAGGTCAAACAGCTAATTCAAGATTTCGTTGACGAGAGAGATTGGCGAAAGTACCACAACCCTAAAGACCTTGCTATCTCAATTGCCATAGAAGCAGCAGAGCTAATGGAACTTTTCCAGTGGGTCAGCGAGAGGGAAGTGGGGACGATGCTAGAAGATGCCGAACGGTTCACTAGGTTGGAAGAAGAACTAGCTGATATCATAATGCTTTGTTTCAATCTAGCTAGTGTCCTCAATGTTGACGTAGCTGAGGCTGTTACGAGAAAGGTAGAGAAGAATCGAGCTAAATACCCGGTAGACCTAGTCAAAGGCAACTACAAGAAGTACACGCAACTTAAAGACGCTAAACTTGGGTAACGACTCAACGGTGACAAGACAGACACTCTCTACAGTCTCAGTTGGCCCAAACTAAGAACTTTGACTATAATTTGTGGTAATCCCTGGAGCAGACTATGCTATCGTATTTTATTTGGACCATTGGCTGCCAGATGAATAAGGCAGAATCACAGCGGATAGCCGGTTATTTGAATTCTGCTGGCTATCAAGCAGCATCTTCCTTCTGGAAAGCCGACTTAATAGTGCTCAATACCTGTGTGGTGCGGCGAAGCGCTGAAGACAAGGTTCTAGGCACCTTGGGTTTGTTGAAAGGAATAAAAGAGAGACATCCAAATCTCTTTATGCTAGTCACTGGCTGTTTTGTTGATTCCAACATTGCAGCATTGAAGAGGCGATTCCCCCATATTGACTTTTTCTTCAAACCGGGAGCTTACTCCGAGCTAACTAGCTGGGTTCAAAAGCAAGGCATTTCCGCTGTCGAGCAAGGAGTCAGCTCCTACATGCCTGTTCCTTCGCCGTCCGTCTTTGTTCCCATTATCCAAGGCTGCAATAATTTCTGCTCCTATTGTATCGTCCCGTATCGAAGAGGTAGAGAGATAAGTCGCCCTTTAAAAGAAGTAATTTGTGAAGTTAAGGAACTGGCAAAGCAAGGGGTAAAAGAGGTAACTCTTCTAGGGCAGAACGTTGATTCCTACGGACATGATTTGCCTGAGCGCCCTGACCTGGCTGATTTGCTGACTGAATTAAGCTGTGTTAACAAATTGGCTAGAATTCGTTTCTTGACTAATCACCCAAAAGACATGAGCCAAAAGCTCATCGAAGCTATAGCCTCCCTGGACAAAGTCTGTGAACACTTGGACTTAGCTGTTCAGTCAGGCGACGACGATATACTGAAGGCCATGAGACGAGGATACACTGTAGAGCAATTCCGTGAGCTTGTCCGCACCATTAGGCATTTTGTCCCTCAAATATCCTTAAGTACCGATATCATTGTTGGCTTTCCAGGAGAAACTGAAGAACAGTTTGAACACACTCTCGCTCTGCTTAGGGAAATGAGGTTTGATGTGGTTCATGTGGCAGCTTATTCTCCTCGCCACGGCACTATCGCTTGCAGGAAATATGAAGATAATGTTCCTTCAGAGGCCAAGAGGGAGAGGCTTAACAGAATTGAGCGGGTCCAAGAAAATATTGCTGCTGAGATAAACTCAACTTACCGAGGCAAGACGGTGGAAGTACTGGTGGAAGGCAAAAAGAAAGGAAAGTGGTATGGACGCACCAGAAGTGATAAACTAGTCTTCTACGAAGATAACATTGACCAACTTGGTGAATTAGTAAGAGTTAGGATTGATAAGGCAAGCCCCTGGGCCCTACAGGGCAAGACCAAGTAGGATTGCCAATAAAGACAAGGAGGAAAATAAATGGAACAGCTTCAAGCCATCGCCCCAATGATTATGTTCCTGGTACTAATCTTTGCCATGATGTATTTCCTTATGATTAAACCACAACGCAGGAGACAGAAAGAGCAGCAAGAACTACTGGAGAGAATCAGAAAGGGAGAGAAGGTAATTACCTCTAGCGGAATCTATGGGCAAATTGAAAGTATCAGCGAGGACACTATAGTCATAAAGTTAGAATCAGGGGCAACAATGAGGGTGGCCAAGGGTAGCGTAGTCAGCGAACAAACGAAGCGGTGAAAGTAAAGCAGCAACACAAGTGAGCCATCACAAGCAAGCTAAGGAAACGATAGCGGGGCTAAAGAAGGAACTTAACGCTGTCATTGTAGCTCATAACTATCAACTTCCTGATGTTCAAGATATCGCTGATTTTGTCGGTGATTCTCTCGAGTTAGCGCAAAGGTGCGTCAGCATCAAGGCTGAGACAATTGTCTTCTGTGGCGTTCGCTTTATGGCTGAGATGGCAGCTATCCTTAATCCTGGTACCACTGTACTCCTATCTCACCCTGATGCTGGTTGTCCTTTGGCAGATATGATTGATGTTGCTACTCTAAGGCAATGGAAAGAGAGATATCCTGAAGCTGCTGTGGTGGCTTATGTCAATACTGCGGCGGCAATCAAGGCAGAGAGCTACGTTTGTTGCACTTCAGCCAATGGAGCCGAGATAGTAAATGCAATCCCCAATGAGGAGATTCTGTTCATCCCCGACCGAAATCTAGGTCACTACATCTCCACCAAGACTGATAAGAAGATGATTCTCTATCCTGGCTTCTGCCATACCCATGCCAGGATTACTGCCAAGGAAGTTGAGTCAGCTAGGCAAAGGTATCCTCAAGCTAAGATCTTGGTCCACCCCGAGTGTCGTCCAGAGGTGATAGCCCTAGCTGATGCTGCTCTGAGCACCTCGCAAATGCTTCGATATGCTGCGCAAAGCAATCATAAAGTTTTCCTCATCGGCACGGAGGAAGGACTACTGCATCCCTTGAGGAAGCAAAATCCAGACAAGGAATTTCATATCATCGGAGACAGCTTTATCTGCCCTGATATGAAGAAAACGACGCTAGAAACGGTTGTTGCAACCATGCAAACAGGAAGCAATGCGGTTACTGTGCCTGAAGAGATTAAGGCAAGAGCCAAGCAGGCTATTGACAGGATGCTCGCTATAACCTGAGAAAAGGACTCCCCGTTGGTGGCAGAGGAATAAGAGGGGATAGTAAGAAGTGAACCATTACGACTACATAATAGTGGGTAGTGGCATTGCTGGCCTTTACGTTGCTTTGCTCGCTATAAAGCATGGTAGCGTTCTTATCTTGACTAAGGGTAGCATTGATGATTGCAACACCAAGTACGCTCAAGGCGGTATCGCTGTTGCCATGGGCGAAGATGACTCACCTGAACTTCACTTCAGAGATACTGTAGCTGCTGCAGATGGCCTGTGCGACGCTGTGGGAGTGCGTATTTTGACTGATGAAGCCGCCGAATGCCTCGCTGATTTAATCAAATTTGGGATTCCTTTTGATACCCTAAACGGTGAAATTACCCTGACTAGGGAAGCAGCTCATAGCGTCCCACGTGTTATCCACGCTGGTGGGGATGCCACAGGGGAACATATTGAAGTTACCTTGAGTCGGCAGGTGCGCTCCAGCCCAGCTAAAGTTTTGGAATATTGCTTGGCCACCAAAATCTTGGTGGACAATGGCAGGGCAAAGGGTGTGAGGGCTCTTGATTGCCGAACTGAACTAGTAGAAGAGTATAGCTGCCAATTTCTCATTTTAGCCACTGGCGGGGTGGGACGGCTGTTCAAGTATACTACCAACTCCGATGTGGTTACTGGTGATGGCGTAGCTCTAGCCTTTGAAGCTGGCGCTGAAATCAGCGACATGGAGTTCTTCCAATTTCACCCCACCGTTCTTCGTCTGCCCGGGGTAGCTCCTTTTCTCATCTCCGAAGCAGTAAGGGGAGAGGGTGGCATACTTAGAAACGTGGAAGGACGTCGCTTCATGCCCGATTACAACCCCAAGGCTGAATTGGCATCAAGGGATGTAGTGGCTCGAAGCATCGTCTACGAGATGATGAAGACAGGAAGCGATAGGGTCTTCCTCGATGTTACCCACTTGCCACCTCGATTGATCACCACTCGCTTCCCTCACATCTATCGCTTTTGCTTGGAGCATGGCCTAGATATCACTAAGGTACTTATCCCCGTGGCACCAGCAGCCCATTACCTTATGGGAGGAGTGAAGGTAAATAACTGGGGCGAGACAAATATCACAGGTTTATTTGCTGCTGGCGAGACCGCTTGCACCGGAGTGCATGGAGCTAACAGGCTAGCCTCAAATTCGCTGTTAGAATCAGTTGTTTTTGGTAAACGGGTGGTGCAAAGAACTGAAACCACTGAGAGAGCCAGCCCAGCTCCAGCCCCTGTCATTGCGGGCGAAGCGAAGCAATATCATTTTCTGCCCGACCGTGAACCACTGTCAGATATGCCTCCGCTTAGTCTACCTAATCTACAGGCCCTCATGTGGGATAAGGTGGGCATCATCCGCTCAGCCGATGGCCTCACCGAAGCAGCGAAGATTCTGGCTACTTGGTGGCTCTCGGCAGATAAAGAGAAGGAGGGGACCTCCTTCCTTGCACCTAGTGACAAACCCTCTTACGAGCTAAACAATCTAGTGCTATGTGCTCGTTTGATGACTGAGGCTGCCTTGCTCCGAGAGGAAAGTCGCGGCGCCCACTTCCGCACCGATTTCCCGCAACCGTCACCTGAATGGCAACAGCACATAATTTTCAGGCGCAGGGAACGAGCTCCACTAAAAATCTAAGGAAACTTAAAGATGGGCAAAAAAATGTTAACTGAGGCGCAGATTGAAGAAATCGTTGACCGTGCTTTGGTCGAAGACCTTGGTTGGGGCGATGCTACTACCGAGGCTTTAATACCAGGCGACCAGGAAGGCATCGCCTCTATAATGGCAAAAGAAGAAGGCATCCTGGCCGGGATCGACATAGCCAACAAGGTATTTCAGAGAGTAGACCCTGCGTTAAGAGTGGCCATCCTTATTGCGGACGGAGCCCAGATTAATCCAGGCAGTATGATCGCCAAAGTGGAAGGAAATGTGGCCAGTATTCTTAAGGCAGAACGGGTGGCTCTGAATTTCCTGCAAAGGTTGAGCGGCATTGCCTCAGAGACAAACCGCTATGTGAAAGCAGTTGAGGGATTACCAGTACGCATTATGGACACCAGAAAGACCACCCCAAGTTTGAGGTCGATGGAAAAGTATGCTGTGTGGGTTGGGGGTGGTCAAAATCACCGTATGAATTTAGGAGATGGCATACTTATTAAAGACAACCACCTAGCAGCTCTTCGTAGCCGCGGACTTACCCTTCACGAAGTTGTAACCAAAGCTCGAAAGGATGCGCCTTTGTCATTGCAAGGAGCGAAGCAACGAAGCAATCTCAAAGCAAGGCAAACTCAAATTGAAGTTGAGGTCAAGACCCCGCAAGAAGCTGAGGAAGCTGCCGAAGCCGGGGCAGATATAATTATGCTTGACAATATGTCTTTGGTAAATATGCGCCAGGCAGTAAAGTCAATTCATGGTCGCGCTCTGATTGAGGCCTCAGGGGGTATAACTCTGGATAAAGTCCGAGCTATCGCTGAAACGGGCGTCGATTTCATTTCTGTTGGCGCCCTGACCCATTCGGTCAAAGCCCTAGATATCAGTTTGGAGCTTACGTCCTCTTCTCAGCAATAACGAGGTAGCGTTTTGGGCTGTCTTCGAAATAGGTTATTGTCAAACCGACATCCTTGATGAGCCGTCTCATCTGAGACTCATAGGGCAAAAGGTCAGTGCCGACCACCCCGCCAATGGATTGATGAAAGTGATTAACCCTATCGCGGCTTGCGGTGTGGCAGATGGCCAGCCTACCGTCATTCTCGATCACCCTGGCCATTTCCTTTAGTGCTTTAGCTTTGTCGCTGAAATGTGGAAAAGCACTGTTACATATGGCCAAATCAACACAGTTGTCGGGTAAAGGAACAGCTACAATATCGGCCTGAATATAGTCCACGATAGGGGAGAAGTTTTTAGCTTTGGCTTGATGCAACATTCTTATGGAGAAATCCAAAGCCATGATTTTGCCTAGGGCGTCCATAGCCCGTATTAGAAAAGGCAAAAGAATGCCTGTGCCGCTGCCAACGTCGAGCACGTAGCTCCCTGACTCAATATCCAGCTCCTTGATGATATCGGTGAGGCACTCTAGCCTCTCCCGCGTGACTTCCTTATCCCAATTTGGAGCTAATCCATCAAAATAGTCTTGAAGTTGCGTAGTTAACCTGCTACTCGTGCTTGTTGCCATCCTTTCACCTTCCTCTTGGGAGAGAATGCCGTTGCCAGACCAAAGATAATTGACGAAGTTATTACTATGGAGGCACCTGAGGGGATGTCAAATAAATATGAAGCTGCGAGTCCAGCCCAGCAGGAAATAACACCAAAGGCGACAGCAATGCAAAGCATTCTCTTTAGCCTGTAAGTAAGTTGATAGGCAGCGGCCGCAGGATTGAGGATCAGGCTGTAAATAAGCAAGCCGCCGATACTTTGTAGTGAGGCGGTGACAGCCACTCCAGTAGAAAATAGCAGGCCATAGAAAATAAGAGTTGCTGGAATGCCCACAGCTAAAGCTACTTGACGGTGGCAAATCACCGCTTGAATTTCCTTATAGAAGGCAGCGACCAATCCAATTACCACGGCTGTCACTATGGCGAGGAAAATCAAGTTCTCTTGGCTGACGGTTAGTATGCTTCCCCAGAATAAGCTTAAGGCCTCAGTCCTGGCCCCAGGCATCAAACCCATGAAAAGAAAGGCTAACCCCAGCATCAGCGAGAAGACAATGCCTATGGAAGTATCGGGATTTAGCTCCCCACGATCAGCCATGGGGCCAATAATAGCTGCCGAGGCTAGGCTGAAGAGCAAGGCGCCAATCAGAGGGTCAAAGCCCAGCCAGACACCAAGGAGCGCGCCAGCGAAGGCAGCATGAGCAATGCATACGCCAATAAAGGAGAGGTGCATGGTAACCACGAAGACCCCTATGATGGAACAGGTGACACCACCGCATAATGCGGCGAGTATGGCATTTTGCATGAACTGGTACTGTAGAATAGATATGCTCATATCTAGCAAGCCATTGTGGAACTGCCGCGGATTGAAACAGGAGCCCCATAAAGCTGACTCAATATATCGTCCCGAAGCGTTGACTCCGGCCTACCTTGTTTCCATATTCTTCCTTCTTTCATTAAGACCAGGCGATGGCAAATAGAGGGTAGTTGTCTAAGGTCATGGGTGACAAACAAGGTAGTCATATGGTATTCACTGTGAATAAGCTGTATTAGGCTTAGGATTTCTCCTT
>CAZJGF010000043.1:0-12956 GCA_964545665.1 uncultured Dehalococcoidales bacterium | reverse complement strand
CTCCTGGGGTTTGCACCATCTCGTAGCTGTTTCCACACAATTTGACATAGAGCCGTCTCAACATTGAGAGTTGAAGGGGCGACTTGACGGCTGTATGATAGCATGTGTTCTTGCTGTGCTGCATTGAAGCTACCGATGGTATTACATTAAGCGAGGAGAAGAAATGAGCAATGTGCAGTCTATTGACCTGAATGAGCTGGCTGTAGACTACGATGATAAGAGGCACATGGCCCCCCAAGACTTCGAGAGGCTAATAGATTGCATCCGGCACTATGGGGAGGTGGAGGGGGGTGTTCTAGAGATATGCTGTGGATCAGGATACTATTTGGCTCCTCTTGCTCAGCGGCTACCCAAGGCAAGCTTTTACGGGATGGATATCACTGATGCTATGTTAGCTAGTGCCAAGGAGAAGCTAGATAGACAAGCTTTGACGAATTGTTCTCTGGCTAAAGGGAATGCTCATTACCTTCCCTTTGCACGTGATGCTTTCGACTTCGTATTGATGTCTCAAGTGGTACACTACTTCGAGAGCTTGCCCATGGTAATAGCTGAAGTCCACCGGGTTGCTAAACCGAAGGCCCGTGTATTAGTAATAACCTCCTCTCATTTGCAACTGAAAAGCCAACTTGACATAGCCTTGTTTCCCGGGCTTGTCAGAAGAGATATGGCCAGAATTCCCTCGATCGAAAAGATTAGACACCTCTTTGAGAGTGGTAGCTTTGAGATAATGGCTGCTGTTGAGTTTGCTTCTGCATTCAAACTGTCCTCTATCGAAGCACTGGTAGAAAGGGTGGCTGAGAAACCATGGTCTTCCTATCAACTTTTCTCAGAAGGGGAGTTTATTAGAAGGTTAAAGGTGTTTAAGAGAAAGCTGTATGAGAGATTTGGCCGTGGGGAAATAACCTATCTTTTTCCTCAGACCCTCATGTTCTTTCAGAAAACATGAGGTAGGCAGCTTGCTCAGTTCAGTGCAATTGCTGGGTTCTCGGTGGAAGTGCCAGGATTGATATGTGTAGTGAATCTACTCCAAATAGCCCCTGAGTTTTCGACTTCGGCTGGGATGGCGCAATTTGCGCAGAGCTTTAGCTTCGATCTGGCGTATTCTCTCTCGGGTCACACTGAATTCTTGCCCTACCTCTTCTAGTGTTCTGGCGTGCCCATCTTTAAGACCAAATCTGAGCTGTAATACCCTTTTCTCCCGTGGCGTGAGCTCATCAAGTACTCTGTCTAATTGCTCTTTCAGTAGCTCTTGGGAAGCAACTTCAGTTGGTGCCGGGCTGGTTCGGTCTTCAACGAAATCACCTAAATGGCTATCTCCTTCTTCCCCAATAGGCGTGTCTAGCGACATTGGCTCGTGATAAAATAGGTCCATAACTTCTTCTACCCTCTGGCCGGACATATTTAAGCGGTCGCCAATTTCCCTGTGGGTGGGTTCGCGCCTGAGTTCTTGACTTAGCTGCCGCGTTGTGCGCAATAACCTATTCATTGTCTCTACCATGTGCACCGGAATACGGATGGTGCGGGCTTGATCAGCTATAGAGCGAGTAGTGCCTTGTCTGATCCACCAAGTAGCGTAGGTGCTAAACTTGTAACCTTTTCTGTGGCGAAACTTCTCCACAGCCCGCATAAGGCCAATATTTCCCTCTTGGATGAGGTCGAGGAGAGACATACCATGTCCTATGTATTTCTTGGCTATGCTAACCACTAAGCGGAGGTTTGCCTCAGTGAGGTGTTTTTCTGCCTTTCTTGCCTCGGCTCTGACTCTTTCAAAGTGGAGTTTAAACTGGTGGTCATAGGGTTCAAGATGCGACTGGAGTTCGTCGTTAGCCATGATGGCCTTTATTTCAGTCCATGGTTTATCTTGGATTAGACTCAAAGCCTGTAGTGGCAAGAGGTTGCTGTTCAGTGAAAGATTTATTATAGCTTCTTCCGCTGAAGCAGTTTGTTTGCTTGTTTTTTCGGCAACGACTGTTGTCAGTGCTGGGTTTATCTCGTTATCAATAGCAGCGCGAAGCTTGGGATTTGTTATTATCTCTGCTAGGTTGCTTGAATGGTTGATAGCTAGGTGTTCTTTGATAACTTCGAGAATAGGGTGGGCTTTGGATAGTCGAGAAATTAGATCAACTACTATATCGACTGCTGAGGGAAACCTCTTGTACTTCTTAAAATACGCATCTCCAATTCTTTCCAGGTGTCTTCCTTGCTCTATTTTGCTGGAAAGTTCCCTCTCCTGACTAACCTTGAGGAGGGGCACTTGGCCAATTTCTCGAAGATACATGCGGACTGAGTCATCAATTATTTCATGCTCGTCCAGTCCTATTGGTAGTTTGGTTTCGGGAATGACCTGGGTAGTGCTCTCTTCTGCTCCCTCTTCCTCGTTTGCGATGTCGACGCCCTCAAATTCGTCCTCTTCAGCATGGGCGTTTTCTGGTGTTGGTTCCTCATCCTCATTTATGTTAGTAGGAATTCCATCCCCAACTAAGTTCATGGTTTAGCCTCTTTCACTTTGTTTTTCCTTAGTTTGATAAATATTTGCTGGAGCTGTTGTCCTGTCTTTATTCCATGTTCTTCCAGTTTAGCTAGCTCGGCATTTATTCCCTCTGCTTCCCTTTCAAGGTTGAGGACCGCCTCCATTCTGTTTTCTAAGCGTTTGGATAACATTTCTTGTAAGCGAAGCACACAATCAGCTAAGGTAAGCTGCCGGGCTTTGTCATTTCCTTGGATAGCTGGTGGGAAAGTCTTACCTATCAAATAGTCTAAATGTTCTAATAAGTTAGCGTCAAGTTTTGTTTTAAGCTCAGCGATGTCTTGCGAACGTTGCCATGTGGTGAAGACTTCGCGATTCTCAGTGGTTTCGAAATGCTCCGCTGACAGTTCTTGAGCTACTTGGCGAAGTTGGGGATATTGGAGCAGCAAGGCTAAACAATATTCTTCAACGGGACTGGAGGAGATTTGCCGAGCTAAGCGGGATACCCCTTCCTCAGCGAATTTCTGTTTTTGGTGAGATTCCAATTTCCTCAAATTGGCTGTTCTCTGGTCGGACTCCAATTTCTTCAAGTCGGCTCTTATGTCAGACTCACCGATATTTAAAGCATGTGCCAATTTTCGCACCCAGTGGGATCGTTGTATAGAGTCCTTTACCCCGGAGAGTGCAGGCAAGAATTTTTGGACGGCCAACGATTTCTCTTTGGCCGTATCGGCACCCAATTTGTTTACTACGCTGTCAAAGGCAAATTCTAGGATAGGTTCAGCTTGTTCCACCAGATTCTGCCATAGTGTAGGGTCTTCGCCTATTACTTCATCAGGGTCTTTGCCCAAAGGTAAGAGGATGACCTTTGCTTCAGCATCAGGATGAGTTAATGCAACGGTGCTTCGCAGGGTGGCTTCCTCCCCAGCAGCATCAGCGTCCAGAGCTAGAGCTATATTTTTGGTTAACCTCTTAGCAATACCCACTTGGTTTTCGGTTAAGGAGGTGCCCATGGAAGCTACTACATTTTGGAAGCCGTGTTGGTGGGCTGCAATGGCATCCATGTAGCCTTCGACAATTACTATCAGATTGGTCTGCCTAATGGCCGAGATAGCTTTGTCAATCCCGTAGAGGCTGCTGCTCTTATCAAAAATGGGTGTCTGGGGTGAGTTAATGTATTTGGGTAGTGATTCATCCAATGCTCTAGCTCCAAAACCAATGACGCGTCCTTGGATGTCACATATGGGGAACATTAGTCGATTGCGAAACCTGTCATAACTGCCTCCATCCTCCCTCTTCACTATCAGACCAGCATTAAGCAATTCCTTTTCTTCACATCCTTTGCCCATTAAGAAATTTCTAAGTGCCTCCCAACTATCAGGGCTGAAACCTAAACGGAACCTGTTGACGCTCTCGGGTGTGACTTTTCTGTGGCTGAGGTAACTCCTCGCGGCCTGGCCTGCTTTGGTAGTTAACAACAGGTGATGATAGAATTCGGCTGCTGCCTCGTTGATTTGTAATAGTCTCTCCTTTTCTTTGTCCTCAGCGCCGGTTTGCCTCTCGGGTGAGCTCAATGTTATGCCTGCTCTTTGAGCTAGAAGACGGAGAGCTTGGCCAAAGTCGACTCCTTCCTTCTTCATGATGAAGGAGAAAACATCACCCCCGGTGCCACAGGCACCGAAGCAGTGCCAAGTCTGTTGCTCGGGGAAGACGAAAAAGGAAGGATGTTTTTCACTGTGAAATGGACATAAAGCCCTAAAATTGCGCCCTGCTTTTTGCAGAGAAACGTAATCGGAGACAACTTCCACAATATCTGTTTTTTGTTTTACTTCATTAATGACGCGCACTTTCACATTTCCTCAGCCAGTCGCAGGGCAAATTGGTCAGTCATCCCAGCAATATAGTCAGCGACTTTGCGCTCCCTGGTATCGTTTAGGGAGGCAAATTCTGAAGGTAGTCTATCTTCATGTCTCAGGAAGTAAGAGTATAAAATGCGTATGGTTCTTCTTGCCCTTTCAGCGTCTTTGGTGAGCAGGCTAGGATTATATACCTTATCAAATAGGAATTGGCGCAGGCTGTTGGCTGCCTTGATGACTTCCGGACTCATGGCGATAGTTGCTTTTGCGTGTGAGCGGCTTACGACGTCGCAAACCATGGTATTAATTCGTTGTGAATGCATATGGCCCAACTTAGCTATTGCTAGCTCAGGCAAATCACTTCCAGTGATAATGCCTGACCTTATAGCGTCGCCGATATCGTGATTAATATAAGCAATGACGTCTGCTAGCTTACACACTTGACCCTCCAAGGTGGCGACATCTTCCCATTTCTCCCCGAGGATCTCAGCTTGTCCTTTGGCGTGCTTGAGAATGCCATCTCGCACTTCCCAGGTAAGATTGAGCCCCTGACCATCTTTTTCTAACAAATCAACCACCCGCAGGCTTTGCTCATTATGTCTGAAGCCGTCGGGGTGAAGTTCGTTCAAAACTTCCTCGCCTATGTGACCAAAGGGGGTATGTCCCAGGTCATGTCCTAGGGCAATAGCTTCGGTTAAATCTTCGTTAAGATTCAAAGCTCGCGATATGGTTCTGGCGATTTGAGACACTTCCAGGGTGTGTGTAAGCCTGGTGACATAGTGGTCGCCTGAGGGGGCAATGAACACCTGTGTCTTATGCTTAAGTCGGCGGAAAGCCTTACAATGGATGATGCGGTCACGATCGCGCTGGAAGCATGTTCTAATGGGGCATGGCTCTTCCCATCTTGACCGACCACGACTGAATTTGCTCTTGGAGGCATGAGGGGAAAGAGCCTCCTCCTTTTTCTCTGTCTGCTCACGTATGCTAAGCCCGTTAACCATGGGATTAGTGCATTCATATCCAAGTCTAGTCATATAGAATCCGTATTACAAGTCAACCGTCATATTGTCATGTCTGTTTTTCTTCTTTTTCGTTCCTTATTCTTGTCTCTGCCTCAGCTACACTTAATCTGGTTGATAGTATCACGTCTGGATTCAAAGACATGGAATCTATCCCGCATTCAACCAAAAATTCGGCAAATTCGGGGAAATCACTTGGTGCTTGACCACATATCCCTATTTTCCTCCTCGGGTTATGGCGGTGTGCAGCCTCTATGACGTACTTTACCATTCTTTTCACTGCCTCGTTTCTCTCATCAGATATGTGTGCAATGATGGCTGAGTCTCTGTCCAAGCCAAGCATCAGTTGTGTCAGGTCGTTTGACCCTATGCTGAAGCCATCAAATACATCAGCAAATTCCTCTGCCAGGACTATGTTTGATGGTATCTCGCACATTACGTATATTTCCAGCCCATTCTTCCTTCGCTTTAAGCCGAACTCCTCCATCGCCTGGATTACCTTTCTTCCCTCTTCTGGCGTCCTGCAGAATGGCACCATTACCTTGACATTGGTCAACCCCATCTCATCTCTAACTTTCTTTATGGCCTTGCATTCCAGACCAAATGCGGGCTTGAATTTCTCGTCATAGTAGCGAGATGCGCCTCTCCAGCCTATCATCGGGTTGCTTTCGGCTGGCTCGTAAAGATAACCTCCGATTAAGTTGGCGTACTCGTTGGTCTTGAAATCGGAGAAGCGAACGATAACATCATTGGGATAAAACCCGGCGGCGATTTTGGCTATTCCCATTGCTAAGTTGTCCACGAAGAACTGCGTCTTATCTTCATATAGTGGACTTCTCTCATCAATGCTTCTGATTAACTTGGCTATCTCCTTATCGTTTTTGGCTTTCTCCCTTAGTTGATCATATTCTACCAAGGCCATGGGGTGTATGCCGATGTAGGAATTAATGATGAATTCTTCCCTGGCCAAGCCTACCCCATCGTTGGGGATTTGACCCTGTACGAATGCACTGTCCGGGATGCCTAAGTTCATCATTATTTTGGTTTCCGGTCTTGGCAATTTGTTTACCTCGACTTCATTGATGCTGTATCTCAACTTTCCCCGGTATATTCTGCCGTCGCCTTGTGAACAGTCCGCGGTAACCTCCGCCACGTTTTTGAGCACGGTAGTAGCGTTACCACAGCCAATTACACAGGGCACTCCGAGCTCGCGGCTGACTATGGCGGCATGGCAGGTCCTGCCACCCTTGTTTGTGATAATGGCACTGGCGATCTTCATGATGGGTTGCCAGTCAGGGTCGGTCATGTCGGTAACCAGAACCTGCCCTTCCTGGAACAAGTGGATTTCTCTGCTCTCCTCTATTATGTTCACCTCTCCCTGTCCTATCTTTGTGCCCACCGCTTCCCCTTCAAGTAACAAGTGCCCCTGTTCTTCAAGCCTGTAGGTCTTGAGTAGGGCTAGATCTTTGTGGGCGTACACTGTCTCGGGCCTGGCTTGAACTATAAAAAGCTCGTTGCTTACGCCATCTTTAGCCCATTCTATGTCCATAGGTGTTCCGTAGTGCTCTTCTATGAGGCATGCCCATCTGGCCAGCGTTAGTATCTCATCGTCGTTCAATACGAATCTCTTCTGTTCTTCTGGCTTGACCCTGTCCTGCTCTGTTCCTGACCACTTTCCCTTATAGATTAGCTTCTTTTCTTTGCTGCCTACCTTCTTTTCTACAATAGGCGTGAACCCCTTCTTCAGGGTGGGCTTGAAAACATAGAATTGATCTGGATTGACCGCGCCTTGTACTATGTTCTCCCCGAGGCCATAGGCGCCGGTGACATAAACTGCATCCCTGAAGCCGGATTCTGTGTCTATGGAAAACATAACCCCCGAACAGGCCAGGTCAGAGCGAACCATCTTCTGCACTCCCACGGAGAGATAAACGCCGAGATGGTCAAAGCCCCTGTCCTCCCGGTAGGATATCGCCCTGTTATTAAACAGCGATGCAAAGCATTCCATGACAGCTTCTAACAGTTCTTCTTCGCCACGTACATTCAGATAGGTTGTCTGCTGTCCGGCAAAAGAGGCTGTGGGCAGATCCTCCGCGGTAGCACTGCTTCTCACCGCCACGTCAACATTCTCTCCGTATCTCTTTTCCATTTCGCGGTAGGCAGACCTTATTTCTTCGCACAATACTTTGGGACAAGGAGCGTTTCTTATTAGTGCCCTTATGTTCTTGCCTCTCTTGGACAGGTTCTCGATGTCGTATGTATCCAGACCATTCAAGATATCTCTGATTCTTTGGGTGATGCCCGTTTGCTCAAGCAGGTACTTGTATGCTTCGGCGGTAACGGCAAATCCTGAGGGGACGTTTATCCCTTCCTTATCCAAATTCCTTATCATTTCGCCCAGAGACGCATTTTTACCACCGACCAAAGCTACATCCTTTGCTCCCACCTCTTCAAGCCACTTCACGAATCTCACGATTTACCTCCTTATCTAATTATTCGGATACCGAGGGTATGATAGCGCTATAGCTCAGCTAGAGTCACATCCTTAGTTACTATCTCTGCGGATGTATCCTTTGCCGAGTTCATCAAACCAGAGGACGAATTCGGTGCCCGTCGCCAATTGCCTGTTCGTTGCGTACAGTATAACGATCCAGCGAATTGTAGCATATTGCTAAATGGCCAACAAACTCAACTTGAATTATTGATTAACCAGGGCTATGTGATATTATTATACAAAGGGGTAGAAAAATGCCTGGGGCCCATAAGGAGGTAGTTCCATGATAGAGATGACCATCGATAGTATTCGAGTAAGCCTGATGAATTATCAGAGGGTGGTGATTTTGAGAGAGAAGGGTGCCAACCGCTACTTGCCTATTTGGATTGGGCCTAATGAGGCAGATGCCATTGCAGTGAAGCTGCAGAATGTGGAGCTAGCTCGCCCCTTAACACATGATTTATTGCGGTCTGTTATTGAAGTCTTAGGAGCCGCGGTTAACTTTGTTGTAGTAAACGAGCTTCAAAATGATACCTTCTATGCCAAACTTTCCCTCAGCCTTGATGGTGAGCAAATAGAAGTGGATTCTCGCCCCAGCGACGGTTTAGCTTTGGCAGTAAGGACCGGGGCACCGATATACGCCGAAGAATCGGTATTGGATAAGGCAGGCATTACACTTGACGAGGAAACAGGTAAGCCTGTTTCTGAAGGCAAAGTCGACGAGAAAGAACTAGAGGGATTGTCGGCGTATAAGGATTTCATAAATACACTGGACTTAGAGGATTTTAGGAAACGCAAATCGTGAAGATTCATACTTATTCATTCTTTCCCCTGAAGACTAATAGCAGTTAATAGCTCCATCGGTAACTTTATAGAAGCTATGAGTTAGCTTATAGCTAACCGCATGGCTCTAAAGTAAAGAACTCTTTAATGCTCCTTTTCTATATCAGGCTGGCCAAAGCAAGCCGAATTGTCCCTTCAAGACATCTCCAGTTGTTTAGAAATGGAGCGGAGTTTCCTGGTTATCTCTTTTCAACTGGTGTGATATCCGCTATCATGTGCGGAGTTGTCAGAAGGAACAGCGTTGGAAGAAGCTGAACATCTCGGTGTTCCCGGGACTGCAAAGGAATTCACTATTTTTGGCGTCATTATCGCAGGTTTGGGCATATTATTTTTCGTCCTATTGAAAGATACGCCCCAGGCGATAGCATCCACTATTTTTATGGCCACGATTGTTGGCACTTTGATGTTCTGGAGATTCAGAGTAGCCATAGCCTTTGCCGGCGTCGTGATATTGCTGCTCACTAACACTATGGACCTCGAGCATACCATAGACTATATGAACCTGGATGTGGTCGTCTTCCTGATAGGAATGATGATCGTGGTTGGGTTTCTGAAGGAGACCGGTTTCTATCATTGGCTGAGCGTAAAATTGATCAAACTGGCTAAATTTAAGCCCAGAAGATTGATGGTCCTCTTTTTATTCCTTTGCGCACTTATGGCTGCCCTGGTGGATGAGGTAACCAGTATACTTTTCATGACAGCCATAGTGTTTGAGCTTTGCGACTATTACAAGGTCAACCCGGTAAATTACGTTATATCGACGGTGCTAGCTACAAATATTGGCAGTACCTGGATGATGAAGGGTAATCCCATCGGACTTCTGATAGGTTTTAGAGCCGACCTAACCTTTGAAGACTTTATCAGGTGGTCTTTTCCGGTCAGTTTTGTTGGTCTCATTGTTCTCATATTTATAGTCTTGGTGTGGCAGCACAAGGACTTAGAGCTGCTCAAAACAAAGATGAATGCTAAACCGGAGAGTGGGGCTGCTGTTTTGGATGAGTGGGCTGAAGTGAAGGACAGGACTTCCTTTATCGGGTCGGTTGTTTTGTTTCTGGCGGTTGTCATTACTATTGTTTTTCACTACCGGATAGAGCTGCTATTAGGTCTGGCAAGGCGCACAGTATATTGGTGTTGTCCCATCACCGGTGCTGCAGCTATCATGTTCTGGAAGAGAGCAAAAGCTAGGGAGTATTTGGAGAGGAATGTTGATTGGTGGACATTGACCTTCTTCCTGTTTTTATTTGCTAAGGCAGGCTGCCTCGCCTATACCGGTGTCACTGATAGGATTGCCGGGGCTGCCACAGGGCTAACAGCCGACCCTATTTTACTGGCTGCAATCATAGCTCTGCTATCTGCCCTGGGCTCGGCGGCGATGGATAATGTAGTTCTGATAGCAGCGGCTATCCCGGTAGTTCAAGCTTTGGGAGCGGCAGGGGTTTATACCTTCCCGTTATGGTGGTCGCTACTTTTGGGTGGGTGCTATGGTGGCAACATCACTATGGTCGGCTCCACGGCGAACATTGTGGCTCTCGGCATGTTGGAAAAGCAAGAGGGTTATTATATGACAATGCGTAAATGGATTCTAATTGGCTTAGCTGGTGGGCTTCTGCCCTTGATTATTGCCCAATCGTTGTTACTTGTTCAACTACCCCTTATGCCTTGAGTTCGCTTTTGCCACAGGATAAAGAGTCGGGGCATTGCGATAGAGCTAAGTGCGTGTGTTATACTTACAGGTGAGTTGTGCAATTCATTGGTGAGGGAGAGGCCGGTTTAAAATTGATGCATTACGAGGTGGTATGATGTCCCAAGCGAGTTTCTACAACATTCCAGTAGAAGAAGTCATGAATCGTAATCCGCCGTTGGTTGAGAAGAACGCATCTATATATGCAGTTGCTAAAAAAGTAGGTATGAAAAGGCGGCATGTCTGGGTAGTTGAAGGGAAAGATAGCAGGAAGCTCGTTGGTGTTATCACTGAGAAAGACCTTTTAGATATCGTTAGCCCGTTACCCCTTAAGAGTTATGCCATTGCTGTAGTCAGACCAAAATCTTTGTATCACACTGAATTTGAAACAGCGGAAGATATTATGGCTAAGCCGGTAATAAAATGCCATCCAACGGCGACGCTGGAAGAAGCTCTTCGTCTGATGACAAACCACAGAGTAAGAAGATTGGCAGTAACGGAAAATGATGAAATACTCGGGGAGCTGTGTCTAACTAACGTGATACATACTTACTTTTCCGTGTGAAAACGGTTGGTGAAATATTTTCGCTAAAAACAGCGAGGCGATAGTTTCCCGAAGGGATTACCCCAATTTTGAGAGGGCGTAAATAAAAGTTCTTTCCATACTTTTAATCCTACAAGTTCGGCACAAAACAAGTAGCCCATGAAAGAGATGAACTTAATATTAGCGATAGGGGTAATAGTAGTTGCTGGTTTTCTCAGCGGATTAGCGTTGGGGAAAATCAAATTTCCCAGGATTACTGGCTATATCATTGTTGGTATCCTGTTGAGTCCTTCCCTGCTGAACATAATACCAAAAGGGACAGTGGGAAACCTGGACATAATTACCGACATTGCTTTAGGGTTTATTGCCTATTTAATCGGTGGTAGTCTTGACTGGGAGCAGTTACGAAGGTTAGCGAAAGGCATCGCTTGGATAACACTTCTTCAGAGTTTAGGCGCATGGCTTTTGGTCACCTTGGTTTTAACTATCTTAGGTCATTTAATCATTCCGAACGAAACTTTTTGGCAGACTTATTTTCCATTGGCTTTTATTATAGGCGCAATATCGTGTGCTACCGCTCCAGCAGCAACAATGGCAATCATCAGTGAATACAAGGCGAAGGGCTCCCTGACTACGACTTTGTTAGCGGTGGTTGCCCTTGATGACGCAATTGCAGTTATAGCCTTCGCTATTGCTTCAGGTATATGCCAACCCCTGGTGAGTGGCGCCAGTAATATCGCCTTTTATCAAATGCTGGGAGTTCCCTTTTTACATATAATCGAGTCTGTAGCGATTGGTACCGTTTTTGCCATCGTCTTAATACACCTGGCTAAGCTGGCGAGAGCTCGCGAATTGCTACTGGTGGTGATTTTTGGGATGGTTATGCTATGTACTGGCGTCACCAGTTACCTGGGCGTTTCATCAATTCTAGCTAACATGGTGGTTGGCTTTGTCGTGGTAAATAAGGTAAAAGGAGGGGGAATGTTTGCTGTGGTGGAGGAAATTGGGGATGTGCTTTTTGTCATGTTTTTCGTATTGGCAGGGTTGCATTTTGATTTAAGCGTATTGAAAGCCGCCGTTATATTGGCGTTACTAATAGTGCTGACTAGATACACGGGTAAATACGTGGGGGCAAGAACTGGCGCCAGGATTTCTCATGCGCCAGATGCGGTAAGGAAATATCTTGGCTTTGCCCTGCTGCCACAGGCTGGAGTTGCCATAGGCTTAGTTCTTCTAGCGGAGCAATCATTTCCTACCTTTGGGGATATAATGTTAAATGGAATATTGGCTTCGGTTATCATAAACGAAATTGTTACGCCTCCCTTGACGAAATATGCCATTTTTAAGGCTGGAGAGGCGAGCGTTAAGGTCTCATGAGAAAAGGCAAGCAAGCTACTTATAAGTCGAGTTGCTGAACCTTAGGAGCATTGAGGAAGTCAAAGAAAAGGCTGCAGAAAGATTAACGTCGTAGTCTTGTTACCAGCTTGGTTACACTATTTCTAACCTGACCCTGGTATCGTCCTGAGCTGCCTTTACTCGAAGAAGGGTGCGCATTGCTTCGGCTACTCGGCCCTGCCTACCAATAACTCTACCTTTGTCTTGAGGAGAAACTTCTAGTTTGATTAATATCACTCCCTCGCTATTCTCCTCAGTAATATTTACCTTGTCAGGCTCGGTCACAATGGACTTAACGATGTATTCTACCAGTTCCTTCATTTCTCTCTCCTTTTAACCACTAGTTTGCTTTGAGACCTGGGACTTAAATTTGTCCATGATGCCCAACTTGCCAAGCAAATCGGAAACAGTGTGTGTGGGCTGGGCTCCGCAGTTAAGCCATTTCAGTGCCTTTTCTTCGTCTATGTTAACAGTGGCAGGATCGGTCAGAGGATTGTAATGCCCGATGACCTCTATGAAGGCCCCGTCACGTGGCGATCTACTATCAGCCACCACCACTCGGTATAGAGGTTTGTGTTTTCTTCCCACCCGCCGTAATCTGATCTTAACCATTCAGCGTGAATATTATTCACTAGATGACACTGCTTGTCAATGACC
>CAZJGF010000042.1:0-13464 GCA_964545665.1 uncultured Dehalococcoidales bacterium | reverse complement strand
AGGCATGTGAGCACATGCAAAGCAACATATCCTTTCAGGGCATTTAGCCCAGCCAGTAAAAGTTGTTCAGCCATCCAATTTCTTCAGTAGAAACAGCTATGCACAGAAGCAAATATAATTGGCAAAAAACTTATTTGCCCAACAACCTCGGCCTACAGCGCACAGCGTGACTTAGCCTTTCTCTATCCAGCAATATGATCTCCTCATCAACAAGAGACCTGCGGAGCATCTCAGTCAGAGAAGCAGCATATCTATTCATCGTTTGCTCATTGATAGAGTAGACTATCCATAGCCCATCTCTGCTGGACTTAACAAAGCCAGCATCCTCAAGGATGCCTAAGTTGCGCGAAGCGCGGGACTGCGAGATGTCTAGAGCCTGCATAATCTCACAGACGCAACATTCCTTTTGTAATAGAACCTTCAAAATCCTGATTCTAACCTCGTCACCTAATGCTTTAAAGGTTTTGACCATCTCCTGCATATTGTGGTATCCTATATTTGTATATGCGAATTTCTGCATATAGTAAGTCAATGAAGTGTTTTTGTCAACAATTTATACTTGTTCACATGAATTTGACCTGGTGGCTTTGATGATGCTCTGCGTTGACAGGGAGCTTTCCCAGAAGCAAGAAATTGTAATCAGCCGAGCGTTAGGTTAGGCTTTAGCCTTTGACCACGCAGCAGTACTTATCGGCCTAATAAACATAAGGAATTACATAAGCATAAGTTGACTGATTTTTTCAAAAAGATTTACCAAGAGCCCTTCAAGAGATATCTGGTGATATGCTTGGTACTACTGGGCGTAGTACTCCTGTTTACAGGCCAAGAAGCTACACAACCAGCAGAATCCCCTGGCGGCGGAGTCGTTGAGGTTCACTTCTTTTACCATTCAGGCTGTTCACACTGCAGGGACCAGGAGCCATTTAACGAAAAGTTAGCTGAGACCTACCCCTCGATTTATTTTGTTTATCATGATGGGGCTGACCCCGGAGAATACGCTCAGTTGGTGGACATGCTTGCTGGCACAGGGATAAAAGAAGAGCAACTGGACTTTCCTCTAACAATAGTCGGAGGGCGAGTTTTTATTGGTTGGGAATCGGAAGAAACAACAGGCAAAAAGATTGAACAAGCGCTGCAACTGTGTCTGGCAGGAGATTGTCCGGAAGTGGAAAGCGGGAAACCCAAGGATGAAGTAGATTTACCCCTCGTAGGGAAAGTAAAGGTTTCTGACTATTCCCTCCCCAGTCTAGCTGTGATTCTGGGGCTTGTTGACGGTTTCAATCCTTGTGCTATGTGGGTGCTTGCTTACTTGATATCTTTGATAATGGTTCTGAATGACAGGAGAAGGGCGTGGCTGCTTGTTGGCTCTTTTGTTTTTGCCTCGGGGGTTTTGTATTTCCTGTTTATGACAGCCTGGCTTAATGCGTTCCTCTTAATCGGTTATTCAAGGTCGGTGACAATAGTGATCGGGTTGGTGGCGCTGGGCGCAGGGGTATTGAATATAAGAGAGTTCATAAAAACGCGGGGGGCTATTGTCTGCGAAGTAGTAGGTGCAGAATCCAGACAGAGAACTATGACTAGGATAGAGAGGATTGTTTCCTCTCCTCTAAACTTAGCCACGATAGCAGGCATCATAGCGCTCGCCTTTGTGGTGAATTCCATAGAATTCGTCTGTTCATCAGCACTTCCGGCGATTTTTACCCATGTCCTATCGCTGAGCAATCTTTCCACCATTCAGTATTACGGCTATATTCTGGTATACGATTTCTTTTTCATGCTTGACGATCTCATCATTTTCGGCTCAGCTGCCTTTGCTATGAATTCAAGCTTGGGCAATAGATATGCCAAGTATTGCAGACCATTGGGCGGAGCGATATTGCTTGTCTTAGGCATAATGCTTCTTTTTGCTCCCAATTTGTTACCTTAAATGCTCATTTGGCAGCCTCCTTGGTATATTCCATATCGTTGATTGATTTGGTGGCCGATGTGATTGCAGTGATGAGGCTTTTCATGAGCGATGTGGAGCCGTTACTTCTAGAGCGTTCTATCGTGAATGATGGAAGTCCGAGTTGCAGCACATCCTGTGTCATGAGCTGTGCTGTTTGTAGAGGACAGCGCCGCAACTTAGTGCTAATGCAGATCAGCAATTGAGTCCAGAACTCGCTTGACAAGTCCCTGCGTCTGGTGTAATATGTACATTATGATGAGCTTGATAATAAAGGGAAGGCAATCGTGAGAATCTCGACCAAAGGACGTTACGGAATAATGGCTATGCTTGATTTGGCTCTTCATTATGGGCAGGGGCCTATCTTGGTAAAGGATATTGCCAGAAGGCAAAACGTTTCTGACCGATATTTGGAGCATTTACTCATTTTGCTCAAGGTGGCAGGAATAGTCAGGAGTGCTCGTGGAACACGAGGCGGGTTTGCTCTGACTAGACCGCCTTCCCAGATAAAGCTCAGCGAGATTATCCGAGCTACAGAAGGGTCCATGGCTCCCGTAGAGTGTGTTGATGCTCCCGAAGCATATCCGCAAGTACCTATATGTGCAGTTTATGATGTCTGGGTAGAGATGAAAACAGCCATAAACAATATATTGGAATCCACAACTCTACAGGGTTTGCTTGAACGACAAAGACAGAAGTGGACCGTGAAGGGGTTGAATAACCGTAGCAATAAATGAATAGGAGAGGAACATGCGAGAGAAAGTAGAAGCAGCACTTAATGAGATAAGACCGTCTTTGCTAGCTGATGGGGGGGATGTGGAACTGTTAGATGTGAATGATGGTGTGGTTACGCTAAAGTTAACTGGCGCCTGTGGAAATTGTCCTATGGCGACTATGACCTTGAAGTTTGGAATCGAACAGGTGCTTAAGCAGCAGGTGCCTGAAGTTAAGGAGGTGGTCGCCGTCTGAAAAGATGACCGTGCCAATGCTGCCGCACAGGCCACCAGAACAGCAAGATGGCTTCTATCTTGGCTTCTGATAACTTTACTTATGTCTATAACATGGGGGTGAGGTAGTTCAGTGGCAAGGCCAGGGTCTTTCAGTGCCCAAAGAGGCAAAATGCTCTTATTCTGGCTGATTAGGAGGTAAGAATGCCTATCTATGAGTATTTTTGCCCTCAGTGTAATCTCAAGTTTGAGTTACTTCGTCCATTAGACCAGTCAAATAAAACTGCCTCTTGCCCCCGCTGTCATAACGAGGCCAATCGAATGGTCTCCTCTTTCGCTTCAGCCTCCAAAGGCACTGAGGAGGTATCGCCACCAATTGGCGGAAGCTCTCCTTGCAGCACATGCTCTGCCCTGAATTGTGCAGCTTGCAATAGGTAGTGGCGACAAAGCAAATGCTAGAAATAAGAAGCCTCGAACTAACTCTTAACGGCAAGCCTGTAATTGATGGTTTAGATTTCAAGGTGAAGGAGGGAAAGATACATGGCTTGTTGGGGGTAAATGGAACCGGGAAAAGCACCTTGGCCGACTTAATAATGGGGATAAGCTACCCTGATGAGGGGAGCATAATATTTGAAGGCCAGGATATCACCCGGTATACAATTACAGATAGAGCGAGGATGGGAATCACCCTGGCCTGGCAAGAGCCAGCAAGGTTTGAAGGGCTTAACGTGTGGGAGTATTTGAGTGTGAGCAGGAATCTGGACTCAACTGAGATTGATAATTACCTATGGGTGGTGGGGCTACCCCCGGCGGAATATCTCAATCGGGCTGTTGATGCAAGTCTGAGTGGCGGTGAGAGAAAGAGGGTGGAACTTGCTTCTGTCATGGCTATGAAGCCGAAGGTGGCTATTTTGGATGAGCCTGATTCTGGGATAGATGTGATTTCACTGCCCCATATAATGAATGGGATAACAGAAATGAGCAGACAGGGTTCGGCAGTGCTGCTGATCACACATAGTGAGGAGGCGGTAACGGTAGCGGAGGAGCTGTCGATAATGTGCGCCGGGAAAATAATCAACTCTGGACCACCACGGGAAATGTGCCAGTGGTTTAAGAATAATTGCTCGGCATGTAACCACGTTGGCGAGCCGAGCTACCAGGGAGCTTAAGAAATGATTGTTGTCAGAGAACATGAGGCAATGCTCAAAGCCTATGGCAAGGCGGGTGGAAACCTGCGTGCCCTGAGAAATAAGGAAGTGGGCAATCTTGTTATCCATGGAAATGAGGTCGTCAGTGCTAATGAGGTCGAAGGGATAAGAATAGAGATACAAGAAACAGGAACCGGCGTTAATATCCATTTTTTAGTGGAGGAAGGGGCGAAAATTAAATACCCAGTCCACTTGTGTTTTGGCGTCTTGCCTAAGGAAGGACTACAGGAGATCATATTGAGAGTGGAAGCACAAGCCGACAGCGAGGTAACCGTGGTTGCCCATTGTATTTTTCCTAACGCTGTTGATGTAGTCCATAAAATGGATGCTGATATAAAGATAGGAGATAACGCTAAATTCCGCTACCAAGAAACTCACTATCATGGGGAGCTTGGTGGGGTTAAGGTAATTCCAAAGGCGAGAATCAGAGTGGGCAAGAAAGGTGTGTGGCAGAGCGCCTTTACCCTAATAGAAGGCTGCGTGGGCATGCTGGACTACGATTTTGAGCTTTTTGGCGATGAGAAGAGCGTGAGCGAGCTTCTAGTGAAGGCCTTTGGCAAAAAGGAAGACGAGATAGATGTCGTAGAGAAAATCCATCTTGATGGCAAAGAAGCCAGGGGGCTGGCCAAGAGCCGTCTGGTATTGAATGATAATGCCAAAGCGATGGTCAGAGGTGAGACATATGGCAATGCCCCTTTTACCAGAGGTCATGTTGACTGCCTCGAAATTGTGAATGGAGAGGGAGTAATAGCAAGAGCGATACCGCTGGTATATGTGAGTGACAGACAGGCAAAGGTTACCCATGAGGCTGCTATAGGTAGCATAGACAATAAGCAGCTGCAAACATTGATGGCGAGAGGGCTGAGTGAGGAAAAGGCAATTGATGTTATCGTAAAAGGTATATTGAGATGATAACCCATCGTGTCATTGTAAGCCAAAGGCGAA
Source organism: uncultured Dehalococcoidales bacterium (assembly GCA_964545665.1). GTDB lineage: Bacteria > Chloroflexota > Dehalococcoidia > GIF9 > AB-539-J10 > CAZJGF01. The sequence goes on along the minus strand of CAZJGF010000042.1, from coordinate 8,419 downwards.
GCAATTCACTAGAGCTAGCCTTTGATGCTTGCAGGAGCACGACTTTCTCTGAGCAGTGGGTGGGGCTAACCGGGGTTCTAAGTCGTCAAATGAAAGGAGGTTAAGACATGAAAATCGTGCGCCTATGCGGCAAAAGCTCCTGTTGTCCAGTAGTCAAGATAGCAGATACAGAAGTGGAAATAGGAGAGAAAGGCAATACCTGTGTCCTCACTAAAGAACAGTGGGAGACCCTCAAAGACAAGATACTCAAAAAAGAACTCTAAAGCGAAAACCAGAAAGTCAAACCTCATCATAAGCCCCACCCGCTCCTAATGTGGGATGGATTTGTCAGGGTTGGAGATAGGATGAAGGTTCATGCCCAGAATCAATCTTCTCGATTCCAAAACGTGCACCTTGGTAGGACTTGTCAGCAATGTAGCTCTAGCAATCTTTAAACTGCTTGCTGGTATATTTGGTTTCAGCTATGCCATGATAGCCGACGCTATCCACTCTCTGTCCGATTGCCTCGCCACGGGAACTGTCTACGTAGGCCTGCGAATCGGAGAAAAACCGCCTGATGAGAGTCACCCTTACGGTCACGGCAATGCGGAGACTATTGCTGCCTTTCTAGTTGCCCTCATAGTCCTTGCCACTGGGGTCTTCGTTGGCATTTCCGCTGTCCAGCTCATTGCCCACAAGCAATTCGAAACGCCAGCCACAATTGCTCTGGCAGCGGCTGCCATCTCCATAGTAACAAAGGAGGGAATGTTTCGTTATACGCTCAAGGTAGGGAAGAGGAACAATAGCCCTGCTCTCATTGCCAATGCCTGGGACCACCGCTCAGATGCTTACTCCTCGGTGGCTGCTTTGGCTGGCATACTTGGAGCAAGGCTGGCTTTTCAATATTTGGACCCCATAGCCGGACTTGTGGTCTCAGCCTTCATTGTTAAGATGTCCCTCACAATCCTCCGTTCAAACGTTGGAATCTTGATGGATGAAAGACCAGAGCCAGCAGTCTTGGATAGGATCAGAGCCGCTGTTCTAGAGGTTAAAGGGGTTAAAGCAATCGACAGTATCAAGGCGCATCGCCGCGGTTCTACCTTCACCATTGATATAGAAGTAGCTGTGGATAGCAACCTCACTGTGGAGCAAGGTCATCAGGTTGCCTCCAAAGTAAAAAACAAACTCCTGCACAACATTGAGCATGTGCAGGAGGTCATGGTGCATGTTAACCCTTATCAGCTAACTCGGAGTTAGAAAACTCTTTGAGCAATGCGCCAAAAACTGTGCCCCAAGGACCAGAAAGTGAACATAGAGGAAGAAATCCTAAATTCCAGCCGAGTTATTGCCGTGGTCGGGCTTTCCCCAAGACACGACCGACCAAGCTACCGGGTAGCCAGCTACCTGAAGGAGCAGGGCTATAGAATAATCCCGGTTAATCCCAGAGCGAAGAAGATATTGGGCAGGGTTTGTTATTCTGGACTCAGCTTCATTCCCGAGGCAGTGGACGTGGTTGCTATCTTCCGCCGCGCCAAAGAGGTTTCAAGCATTGTGGAAGAGGCAATTAAAATAGGGGCAAAGGCAGTATGGATGCAGGAGGGAGTGATAAACAAGAAAGCAGCCGCCCGAGCTGAGAAAGCAGGACTTGTGGTGGTTATGGATAAGTGCATGCTCAAGGAATACCAGAGGCTTGGGGCAAAGAGGGAAATGGAATCATGAATCTTCACCAGTGCCCGGCAGTTCGGGTAGGGAAAAACAGAATGATGCAGATAAAAGATAATGTCTGCATTGAAGATACTTTCCGTCTTTATCTCAATGACGAGCCACTTGTTGAGCTTGTTGCCAGTCCCGACCAGCTTAGGGAACTGGGGGCGGGGTTTGTTGTTTGCGAGGGACTCGCTCGAGGTGTGAATAAGGTGAATGTTTCTGGAAACGAGATAAGGGTTTTTGCCAAAGCATCGGGTGAATTCGAGAAGGAACTGAGGTCTGGTGGTGGGCTCGGTATCAGAAGAGCTTTCAGAAAGGTGACTTCCTCTTTGGTAATTAAAAAGGAGGATGTCTTTAGGGTTATATCTGAAATTGAATCTGAAGCTTGGAAGAAAACCGGTGGTGTACATTGTTCTGTCCTTTTTTCCAATAAGAATTTCGTTGTCAAAAGTAGTGATGTGGGAAGGCACAATACCATTGATAAAGTTGTTGGTTTTGCTGTTCTAAGTGGTATTGATGTTTCTACAGGCATCATTGGCTGCACTGGCAGACAGCCGGCAGGAATGATTTCAAAGGTTGCCAATGCCGGCATTCCTATCGTTATATCAAAGGCGGCATCAACAGATAAGGGAATTTCGACTGCCGATGAAGCAGGAATAACACTTATCTGCTTTGCCAGAAGGGAGAGATTCACAGTTTACACCCATTCTTACCGAATATACGAGATTGCGGAGCTAACATGAAGGAATTTGTAATACTCGAAAAGTGGAGAGTGAAGAAATAAGAGCCAAAAGCAATCTACAAGGGCCAGCCCATAGTATTCGCAGAAGTGGTTTTGACCTTCAAAGCTTGCAATGCTACACTTCCCTCGTCTATGAAGCGCATTGGTATTCTATATCACCCTAAGATAGAGAAAGCTCACAGTTTAGCTGATAGGTTGGAAGGCCTATTAGTCGCCCAGGGAGTCTCCCCATGGCAATGCTCAGCCTGGGATGAGGATAAGGCTAAACCTCAGGTGGCTGGCTCTGATTTAATCCTCAGCATTGGTGGAGATGGCACTATCCTTCATGCTGCTCGAATTATAGTTCCTGTAGCAGTGCCCATTCTGGGAGTAAACCTGGGCAAGCTTGGATTTATCACTGAGCTGAACGCTGACGAGGCATTGTCGAGTTTGCCCAGCTTGCTTGAAGGTAAGGGCTGGATTGAAGAGAGAGCCATGCTTGAAGCCCAGATGGGGAACGGAGAATTTCTCGCTTTGAACGATGTGGTGGTGCGAAGCACCGCTGTTCACTTGATTAATATAGAGGTGAAGATTGATGACGAAGTGCTAACCACTTACAGAGCTGATGGAATTATTGTAGCCACGGCTACTGGCAGTACTGGCTATTCCCTGGCAGCTGGCGGACCAATCCTCCAGCCTCAAGCCAAGGAAATTGTCCTCCAGCCTGTATCTTGCCATCTTGGCTTGAACCATGCTTTGGTATTGCCACCGCAAACCGCAGTTGATTTGAAGGTCGCCGGCAGAGACATGGCTATACTTAGCCTTGACGGACAGGTCGATACACCTATGTCCAATGAGCAAATTGTCAGAGTGAAGCTCAGCCGCTATGTAGCTCGCTTCCTGAGAATTCATCAACCAACCTATTTCTATGGTTCCCTGTGGCAGAAATTGTGGGGAGAGAGAGCATGAGAGTTGATAAAGCAAGAATAGGTGATGCCACCTCAATGCACCGACTGATTAATCACTTTGCTGATCAAGGTGAGATGCTACCACGTGCCTTGAGCCAGATATATGAGAATATAAGGGACTACTTCGTAGCCAGAAATGATGATGAAGTCATTGGGTGTGTGGCATTGCATGTTAACTGGCTTGATTTGGCTGAAATCAGGTCCCTGGCGGTGGATGTAAAGAGCCAAAATCAACAAATCGGCTCGTTGCTCATTAAAGCCTGCCTTGATGAAGCTAAGGAATTGGGGCTACCTGCCGTTTTTTCTCTCACCAGCAAACCAGCTTTTTTCGAAAAGCAGGGTTTCCATACAATTGACAAAGCGGAATTACCACACAAGGTGTGGGCAGAGTGCTACAATTGCCCTAAGTTCCCCAATTGCGATGAGGTAGCCGTTATCCACCACACTTAATGTCATGGTGAGCTAAGTTCCCTCTCCCTCGATGGCAGAGGATCAAGAGCCTGTCCTCAGTTTATTGAAGGATGAGGATGACAAACAAAGCAAGGTAATCTCGAAGGGGGAGTTATGTTACCGGAGAGAAAGCTATCTGGCCAGCAGGTTTACCGTGGTCGAGCGATAGGCTTACATGTAGACACTGTGGAAAAGTCGAGTGGCAAAAAAGTTACCAGGGATGTAGTGGAGCATAGCGATTGTGTCGCTGTGGTAGTCCTTGATGAGCAGGATAGAGTGCTTCTAGTTCGTCAGTTCCGCTACCCGGTGGGCAAGTTCCTGCTGGAAATACCGGCTGGGGGCATCGACCCCGGCGAGGAGCCCGTTGACTGTGTGCGCCGTGAATTGCAGGAGGAAATTGGCTATTTGCCCCAGAAAATAGATAAATTGGGCGGGTTTTATTCCATTCCTGGCTATGGCACTGAATACTTGTATTGCTATCTAGCTAGCAATCTTGTCTCCAGCCGTCTGGAGGCTGAGGACACTGAAAGCATAGAGGTAGTCCGGGTTTCCCCAAACCAAATCCTTCAGCTTATCACCTCGGGAGAAATCTGCGATGCTAAAAGCATAGCTGCGCTGCTCACCTTCCTGCTCGTTACAAGGGGGAAATAACCTTGCTTTGGTAGCTACTGCAACATCTTGCTGGACATAATACCTGCAAGCAGAGCACACACGTGATTCAAAACGGCTAAATGAGGCAAAAACAGCAGGCTTCTTATAATCCCCTCTCGCCCACAAAATCTAAGATACAGCCGATGTTGAAGCGAGTTTCCTATGGATTAAGAACCGCGGAGGTTTGTTGGAGAAAAGTGCCCCTGGGCTTTGTGCCATCTTGTAGCCGGTTCCAAACAATTTGACAACGAGGAGGGAGAGCTCGTTGGAGCGCAGTTCACAATGCGTTTGAGTTGGAAACCATCTAGGCCATTCTACGGGTGGTGGATTACCGCTGCGTGTTTCGTCATTGCGTTGTACAGTGGTGGAGTCATCTTCTACGGGTTCACCGCCATGTTTGAACCGATAGCGGATGAGTTTGGTTGGAGCTATACTCAGATTTCATTTGCCGCTTCGCTACGTGGCTTGGAGATGGGTATTCTTGCCCCGTTTATCGGAATGGTTGTTGACCGCTGGGGCCCGAGAAGACTGATATTCAGCGGAGCGATCATAACCAGTCTGGGTTTGATGCTACTGAGTCATGCCACCTCCCTGGGTATGTTCTATGGAGCCTTCATCTTAGTGGCCATAGGCATGAGTACCTGCAGCAGCACAGTGTTGATGACAGCAGTAGCCAACTGGTTTCGGAGCAAAATAGGCATAGCCACTGGTATCATGATTTCTGGCTATGGATTTAGCGGCTTGCTAGTGCTAGTAATAGTCAGGCTCATTGATATGTACGAGTGGCGAATCGCAATAGGCATTCTCGCCGTAGGTATGTTGGTCATATGTGTGCCATTGTCGCTCCTGGTTCGACATAGGCCCGAGCAGTATGGCTATGTGCCTGATGGTGAAAAGAATAACATCGTGAGATCCAACAGCCTGAATGACTTAGTGAAGGCTGAAGGAGCGGGTGTCAGAGCGAAGCAGGCTCTGAAGAGCAGCACCTTCTGGCACATAGCTTTGGGGCTAATGTGTCAGGGGATAATTCTAAGTGCCGTCATTACCCATGTGATGCCTTATCTTAGCAGCATTGGCGTTGGTAGAGCGACAGCTGGCTTGGTGGCTGGTGCTATCCCAATGGCAAGCATTAGCGGGCGTCTTGGTCTGGGCTGGTTTGGGGACAAACTTGACAAGAGGAGGGTGGCGGCTGGCGCCTTTGCTCTGGTAAGTCTGGGCTTGCTTTGTTTTGGGTTTGCTTCGGTGGGTAATACCTGGCTGCTTGTTCCCTTCCTCATTCTTTTCGGCATAGGCTACGGCGGCAACAATACTCTGAGAGGGTCTTTAATAAGGGAATTTTTTGGTAGAAGCAATTTCGGGACCATCCATGGTTTCATGGTGGGTATGATTATGTTAGGGATGATTGCAGGCCCACCTGTGGCCGGATACGCATTTGACAGTTGGGGTAGTTACAAAGTCATATGGTTCGTGTTCGCTGGACTTGCTATTGCGGCTCTAATCATGATGGCAACTACTCCACTGGTTAGCACCACGATTCGATCCGGTGACGAAGCATGAGTCACAGGAGCTAGTAGTCCGTGATGCTCTTTAAGTAACGTTGGCGCCCTGGTTCTTCCAAGAAGGAGCGCCTCGGCAAATTACATGGGTATCAGCGAGGAGTTACGCTCTGAGATAAAAACCGGTGGAGCCAGCCAGGTCACCCGACTGCTTTAGAGAGGGTAAAGAACATGTAACCACTGAACTAGGGGAACAGATGGCGCTAGCATTTAAGAACTATCTAGCGTTTTCCCTTAGCTTTTTTATCACGGCGTCGGCTACCTGGCTCGTGTCCACAGCGTCCTCCGCACGGAGCTTCAAGTCATAAGTAACATTCTTGCCTTCAGCGATAACATCGGCTATGGCGTCTTCTAACTTGTAAGCGCTGTCCTCTTCTCCCAGATAGCGAAGCATCATTACGCCAGACAGCATCATCGCCATAGGGTTAGCCTTATTCTTTCCAGCGTATTTGGGGGCACTGCCATGGGTAGGCTCAAAAACAGCCAGGTTATTCCCGATATTAGCTCCTGGAGCCAGTCCTAGGCCGCCAACCAGGCCAGCGCAAAGGTCGGAAATGAAATCCCCGTAGAAATTAGGCAGAACGAGAACGTCGAATTGTCCCGGCTTTCTCACCAGCTGCATACAGGCTGCATCGATGAGAATATCAGTAAACTCTATGTCGGGATATTCTCCAGCTACCAGACGAGCAGTATCTAAGAAAAGTCCATCGGAAAACTTAAGTATGTTAGCCTTATGAACTGCCGTCACCCTTTTCCTGCTATTTTGTCTGGCATATTCAAAAGCAAATTTGACAATTCGCTTGCTTGCTGTTTGGGATATCACTTTTAGGCTGATGGCAGAATCACTGTCTACTTTTTCTCCAGTGGTTTGGGCAACAAGTTCCAATAACTTCATCGTCTCTGGGCTATTCTTGGAAAATTCAATGCCGGAATAGAGGTCTTCAGTGTTCTCCCTAACGACAACTATATCCACATTCTTATACTGTGTAGGCGCCCCAGGATAAGTCTTGCAGGGGCGAAGGCAAGCATACAGGTCCAGTTTTTTACGCAAAGCGACGTTAACGCTTCTAAAGCCACTGCCTATGGGAGTGGTCACCGGCCCTTTGAGAGCAACCCTATTGTCCCTTATAGACTGCAAGGCGCTCTCCGGGAGGGGAGTGCCAAACATGTCCTGGGCCTGGCTACCTATAATAGCTGTGTCCCACTGAAGTTGGACTCCTGTAGCCTCCAGCACCCTCTGGGTCGCTTTGGCTACCTCGGGACCTATGCCATCACCAGGAATGAAAGTAACTTTGTGCTGCATCTGACTTCACTCAGGCAAACCGAGTAAATTTTGATGAATCCATTTCCAGGCGGCTTCTGGTAGCCATCCCTGCACATCGGTGCCCGCTTGAATGATGAGGATGCTGTCGCCTCTGTCCAAATGCATCCGGAGGCGATTATAAAGGTCATTAGCACTCTCCGATGTCGCAATCAGCCAGGTTGACTCCAGGTAATGCCACCAACTAGGAGACGCTTGCAGCTCATCAAATAAGCCTTTGTAGTCTTGCCCTGGCTTGCGCAGATCATAGGATACTACGTATACCATCATTTATCTTCTGGCTAGTGTTTCTCGCGGTAGCTCCTCAATCTCCGAGAACTCGCGAGGCTCTTCTTTAGCACCAAACCTGCCAAGTAGCACGGCAGTCCTCGGTCGGGCCAAAAGTTGAATTCTAGAAAGGACGGTTTCCATTTTCTCTGCCATGACATCCCCACGAACTCCCGCTGCCACCAAGCTAGTGATGTATTGGTTTAAGCTCACTCCCTCTCGCTTAGCAGCATGAGCCAAAGTCCGATGGAGGCTTCGTGGAATCCGCACCATAAATTTCCCACTGTGCTCTTCCATATCCCTAGGCAAAGGAATATCCTGACCCATTTCGTAAGTTCCCTTGATCCATACCTGCCGGGCATCCTCAATAGCTTTAAAAGCCTCGTCAATGGTCTCGGCTTGGGTCATGCATCCAGGTAATTCCTCAATCTCAGCTACATAACCGCCATCAGGGTCAGGATGTATAGTGATGGGGTAACGCAGGTTTAAGTAGAATTTTAAGTCTTTACGCTCCGTGTCGTTTCTCATACCATTCCTCCAATTCTAAATTATCGATAATCATGCTCACATAGCGTCTTTTCACATACCGCCCTTTTACTGTCGGAATAGTTTTGCCTTGATGCCCCGGCTTTGCAAAAAATCGATGACTGCCTCCTCCGGAAGGGCGTTCTACGTAACCAAATGCCTGCAAGACCTTAGCCACATCCTCAAACAAAACCTCCGGTGGCTTTCTCAGGAATTTCTCTACCAGTCTATCGAGTTGATTCATTCATCCCGTGACTATGATACCACATATAGT
>CAZJGF010000041.1:0-13557 GCA_964545665.1 uncultured Dehalococcoidales bacterium | reverse complement strand
ACCCTGCCCACTATAGGAGCTCTTCTGCCTTTAACAAGTACCTCTCCTTTATTGGACAGCAGCCGATTGTAACCATCGGCGTAGCCAACGGGCAGAGTGGCGATGATGCTTTCTTTTTCAGTAATGAAAGTCCTTCCATAGCTGATGCTGGTTTCAGGTGGAACGGTCTTCAGATGGATTATGGCCGTCTTGAAACTCATAGCTGGCTGAAGATTCTCGGCCACTGCTGCTTCCCTGGAATAATACAAGCCATAGATCATGATGCCGGGGCGTACCATGTCGAAATAGGAGGAAGGGAAATTCAGCACTCCGGCGCTATTGGCTGCGTGCTTTATGGGAATTTGCATCCCATTATCTTCTAGCCTAGCGATTACCTGTTTGAATTTGCCAATCTGCGACTCGGTAAACTTCCTGTCTTTGCTATCGTCTATGGAGTCGGATACAGAAAAATGAGTGAAGATTCCTTCTATCTGAATAGCTTTCAATTGTGATATCTGTTTAACGAACTTAACGGCATCTTCGGGTGGGACTCCTATTCTGCTCATGCCGGTATCAACCTTGACGTGCACCTTGGCTACCTTGCCAAGTTGTTGAGCTTCAGTTGACAGAGCTTCAGCCAATTCCGTGGTCGAGACAGTCTGACTAAGATCATGCGTTATGATCTCCCGGACTTCGTCGGGAGGAGTCAGGCCTAAAACTAAAATAGGTGCTTCAATTCCTGACGAGCGTAGTTCTATGCCTTCTTCTGGAATAGCTACCCCTAACCACTCAGCTCCGCTTTGTAAAGCTACCTTAGCTACTTCTGTTGCACCATGCCCATACCCATCAGCCTTTACTACGGCCATAATCTTGACTCCGCCACCGACTTTCCTGCGTATTGCCTGAATATTATGAGCAATGGCATTGAGGTCTATCTCTACTCTGGTGGGCCTTATCGTAAGTCTATTCATCATTGCAAGAGCTTATCCAGCCGCGTGCAGAGCAATCTCAGAGGCTGGTTTCATGTTATCCTCACCCCCATATTGTGGGAACCAAGTTAGGAGAAAGCAAATGAGGCAGGGTCAAGGCAAGAGGAGGGAAATAGGTGGTGATCAACACTACTGGCAGAGAGCCCAGGAGGAGGTAAATCGCTGTTGTTTTCATCATTTTATCAATGGTGACACCCCCAATTCGCGCCCCTAAATAAAGGATGGGAGCGCAAGGCGGCGTCATATTACCCAGCCCCAAATTGGTACCCATGATAGCTGCGAAGTGGAAGGGATGCACTCCTATCGCTGTCATCAGGGGAAATAACAAGGGCGCACTGAGGAGGGTACCGCTGAAATCGTCCATGAGCATTCCGATAATAATCAAGAACAGGTTCACCATGAGCAGTATTACATACTTGTTGTCCGAGATGCCAGTCAGAAGCACGATAAGGCGTTGCGGCACATTCTCCATAGTATAGATGCGGGACAAAATCATGACAAAGTAGACCATGAGTATAATCACTCCAGTAGTAGTGCCTGCCGTTACTAGACTATTCCTGAATTCGCCCAACTTTATGCTGCGGTAAATAACAAAACCGATTAAGATGCTGACCACGAGTCCTATGGCTGCTGCCTCAGTGGGGGTAGCAATACCACCCCAGATACTTCCCAAGACAGCAAGGGGTATCAGTATGGCAATAGCTGCCCGGTAGCTGGCGTGTCCTACCCCCACGGCCCACGTCCTTCGGCTAGTCGGCGGCTCAACCCTTACGCTTGGCATTTTGCGACAAAGCATGTAGTTAATGAAGCTATATATTATTACCAACAGAATCCCTGGAACAATAGTTGCCAGCCAGCAAGGTCCCACTGGTTGAAAGGTCGCCCAGGCGAAGAAAATCATGGGCACGCTGGGCGGGATAAGCTGTCCCAAAATCGAGGCACAGGTTACTAAGGCCGAGGAATATCCCTTTGGGTAGCCATTCTCCTGCAGGCGAGGAATCATTATACTGCCTACCGCAGCGACAGCGGCACTGCAAGTGCCAGCAATAGCTCCAACCAAAGCGCAGGATACTACCGAGACTGCCCCCAGCCCGCCTCTGACCCTGCCCAACAAGGCATTGGCAAATTCCACCAGACGCTTGCCGATGCCCGTGGTGCTCAGGAGCTCCCCCAGCAGAATAAAGAATGGGACAGCCAGAAGGACTATTGAATTCAACTTGTAGAAGCCGACAGGCAGTAAGAAATTGAAGTCATAACCATGTACTAGCGCCATAAGTAACACAGCTCCCATAAAGCAAAGAGGGATCGGTACTCCCCAGACAAGGAGCCCCACCAGAACTACCGTGTCGGCAACTATATCCACTTTCTAGCTCTCCTTGTTGACAATAGGGCCTCTTCCCATAACTTGGCGCACCATGTCGACCAGTTCAGTGGCGAAGTAGAGGAACATCAAAATAGCCCCGAAGAAGATACTGCTCTGGGACAAGACCATAGGCATGTACAAAATTCGTGAGCGCTCTCCCCGGGTAATGCCCCAGATGAAATAGTTGAGGCCCCAGGAAAGCATGATTCCCGCTAAGACAAGCGCAATAGCGACAGATGAAGCTTTGGCGATGGCTAGCTTCTTTGGGTCTTTAAACATAAGGTAAGTTATGTCTGCCTTAATATGGCTGCGGTCATAAGTGCCGTAGGCGGCTCCCATAAAGTAAAGCCAAAAGGCGAGCAACGTGGCTATCTCTTCAACTTCCATACCAGGGTAATGAATGACGTAACGCATGACTACTTCGGAAGTAAGCAGGATGATAAGAAAGGTTGCGCTAGCAACCAGGATGCCTCTCTGCACGTGTAGCAGAGCACGCCAGGCAGCTAGCGCAACCTTCTTCATCTTGAAAATCTACTCCTCGGGCCTTAACGCGCTGTACCTAAGGCGGTGTAAATCTCATCCATGATAGCCTTGCCAACAACTTCCTCCATGAGAGGCCAGGTCTCCTTACGGACCTTCTCAGCAATTACCTCCAGCTCTGCATCGGTGAGCATTATTATCTCGAGGCCGAAGTCTTCCATCTCCTGTCGGTATTGTTCGTCTTCCGCCTCTACGAGATCCCAGCGACCCATTATCTGTGTGTTAGCGGCATCTGTAATAACCTTTTGATCTGCCTCACTGAGTCCATCCCACAGGTCCTTGTTTATGACCCAGCACCACTGCTCAACATATTCATTGTACTGGATCCAGCAGCCCTGGATGTCGCGGAACTGGTAGCCCTGGAAAGGAGGGCCACCCATTTCCCCATCAACAATGCCAGTGGCGATGGCAGTGTAAGCCTCGGCATAAGGGATAGCGGTGGGAATGTAGCCCAACGACTCCCAGCAAATCTCGCACATCTTGAGCGGCATGACCCTTATTTTCATGTTCTTGGGCACGTAAGGGTCACCCGGGCTGGGAGGCACGTCCCTTAGAGTGCACCCCGACATCCCTATAGGCAGAAAGCCCAAATTGTGCGAACCGACTCCTTCAAACATGGGAGCAGTCAATTCGTAGATGAGGCCACCCGGCGTATAGATCTTCCTGGCGTCCTCGTAACTTGTCACGACATAGGGAAGATAATAAGCTATGTTCAACCTGGGGTCGTAGTCGGGGCTTGTGGGTACACAGGCCATCTCAAGGGCACCTCTCATCACCATTTCGTTGTTCTCCACCCAGTCTCCAAGTGTGCCACCGGAGTAGACGGTGATGTCAATTCGGTCGTCGGTCTTCTCTCTCACCTCGTCGGCAAAGGCCACCATCCTGAGGTCATGGTCGCTGCCTACGGGATGGACCTGAGCCAAGCGCCATTCCTGCTTAGCTGGCGCTGAAGGGGCACAGCCGGGTGCCAAAGATATGGCTAATGCCAATACCACGAGAATGCCTACTAAAACTTGCCACTTTCGAAACATGTTTCACCTCCTTTCTTTTTGTTTCTCAGTTCACCTACGTGCTGTTCTTCCTTTTTGCTCTCATTACATGCCACACCTCCTTCTTAGTTCGCTTTCAAGGGGCTTCTGTAAAGTGCTATGGCCTTACCCCTTCTCTAACATATCTTATTATCTGCTCTCTGGATAAATTGTCAATGCCCAGTTCTTCTAGAGACCTTCCCTCTTTGAAGAAATCCTGCTTACAGATTGCCGATCCCAGCAATATCATCGCTTCTATTAAGGGTATCTCTACACCAAATTTCCTGGCCAGATTGTAACGCATAACCGTTCCAACCGGTATGTCCTCAGTGAAGTACCTGTGTTCGGTAGAAGTGGGGCCGACTATTGGTGGCATAATGACATCCACAAATGGACCCCAGAACTCCAGACCCATAATGCTGCCCTTCCAGAAGAATTGGTCCTCGCGGAACTCAGCCATCTGTATCCCCATGGCCTTGGCGATTCTCTTCTCTTCCTGATGAAAGGCGAACTGCACCCTGGCGACTGCCGGGCTCATTCCGTACTTGTACATTGAGTATTGACCCTTGGGAATGCCCAGAGTCCCTTCCATTTCCGAGACCTCCATGGCGCCTACATTGAGGATTGAGCCAGGAACGTGAACAACAGGATTGGGATTGGAAAGGTCGACTCCGATGACTGTGTCTCCTCTTTTGAGTTCCACTGCGCCATCGAACGCCGGGATTCCTCTCAAGGTCTCAAAGAATTTGTCTCCGTCCTTGCTTGGCAAAGCGTCGCCAAGAAGCTCGCGTGTCCTCATCAGGCAGTCAAGTTTACCTGGCCCTACTACTCTGACCCCGTATGGCATGGAACTCCATCCCCCAATAACGACGTCTACATTGCAGCCTTCGTCACGCATCATCTTTCTGAGCATCAAGGAGCCAAAATTGTCGGGGAAGACGCTTATCACCTGCCCATCCTGTAGACATGGAATGATTCTCTCAAAGAAGGGCTTATGGCCCTTGGCCGGGATAGCTACCAGCACCAAACCAGCACCCTCTAATGCCTCCGCTATCTCTGTGGTGACAACGTCAATCCTGGCAACCCCTGCTCTCCTGAACCACTTGAAGTTGGTCTGAGTGCCTGCAAACTCTATCTCATGAGTGCTCAGAACTTCTCCCAGGGTCTGTTGAGCAAGTTCTGGTAATTCATACAGTCGTACCTTATATCCAGCAAGAGCAAACTCTGCGGCAAAAGCTTGGGCACAGGCGCCTCCACCAAGGACCGCTACCGGCTTATCGAGTATCCTACTCATATCTATGTCTATTTTCCCCTTCCTTCACGCTTCTCAGCCCAAACTCTGACTTTCTTAAAGTGCATACTCATCATTGCTCAACTTTGAAGCAAAGTCAAATTTCTAGGCATAGGGAACAGGAGTAAGCATCTCTCTATTTTCTGTTCTATCCTTTTGAAAAAGATCCGAAAGCCGATGAAAGACTGGTCCTGGTCTGCCAGTACCAATTGTCGTTCCATCATATTTGACCACCGGCACTATAAAGAAACTACTAGTTAGTACAAGCATTTCTGAGCTGTCATACACCTCTTGTTGGGTGATATCTGTTTGGGAGACACCTGCCAGTTCTCCGTTTCTGACCAGCTCTGTGGCAAGGTCAACTGCCCGGAGTAGGGTGGTACCTCTTAGCATATGGTCAAACCTAGGGTATTTTAATATCTTTTCTTTACTCACAATAGTCACATTTTCGGTTGATGACTCAGTCAGGTGTCCTTCCTGATCGTACCAAATACCATAATCTGCATTGTTTCGGCGTGCCTCTAGGTCGAGCAATGCATTAAGGAGATAACAAGTTGATTTAACCTGAGCGTAGAATCCTGGCTTCACAGGAACATGGGTGGTTACGGCTGCCGTTCCTTTGGTGTAGATCTGCGGACGAATTTGAGGGAACTTCACAGCAACAACGTACAACAGGCTTGTCTTCGGTGTTGTTGGGTCACAGCTAAAATCTCCCAGTCCACGTGAAAGAAAAACACGCACGCCACAATCTTTAGCACCCGATATGGCTATAGTCTCTAGAATAATCTGCTTGATAGTATTCATGTCGAAGGGCGGACTTAATGAGATTATCTCGGCCGATCTCTCAAATCTAGATAGATGGGCACCGAGATTGTAAGCGAAGCCGTTTATGACATCAAAGAATTCAAAAATGCCATCCCCGCGGTTCACTATGTGGTCATCCACCGGGATGACCATTAGAGCCGGATCTGTCACTACGCCTCCGAAAACGCTGGAGTACATGGCAAGGTAATTTGAACATCCGGGCCGCCGCCATTCAGGCGTCTCAGCAAAGACCTCATTTCTAGACAAAATTCTAAGACTCATGATGACCTTCCTTTCTGACGTCCGGCGAGAGTGGAACCTCGGCACAGACAGCCCTAACCAAGGATCGCCCCCGGCTTTCCATTAGTGCGACTTTATCCACGTTTATGTCCTTCTTTCTTTCCGATTTGACTGAAGTGTAACACATCTCCAATGATTTCTTAATAGTTATTGATGGCTTCAGGGCAAAGATGAGAGTCTGAGCATTTTTTGGGGTAGTGCAGCTTGAGGATAGGCATGTTGCCTTGTGGAGCAAGGAGATACCCTCGAAGCATTGTTAGCCATCAACCCAATATCATTTGGGGCATGATCATAATTTCCCTTCTTGCATCAATCTGTTAATGATATTCCCAGCAGCGGAGTATGGGTCGGTTCTTCTGCTTACTAGATCATCTACTAGCTTATCCAGGTAGTCATCTCTATTGGCTATTCGAAGGACGTGGTCCATCAAGGAACTCCTAAGGACTTCAATTAGCTCCAGCCTTCCCTTCTCTCTAAGATACGCATCGTACTTCCCGGTGGCAACGAGAAATTCTCTATGCTGGTAGATCCCTTCCACTAGCTCATCGATTCCTTTATTGTTGATCGCTTCGGTCAAGAATATCTTCGGCTTCCATGCCTCTGAAGAATAGGCATTCATGTGGAGCATAGTTTGCAGCTCGACTTTCAATGCGTTAGCGCCATCCTTGTCTGCTTTGTTTACCACAAAAATATCAGCTATCTCCAGGATGCCAGCTTTAAGCGTTTGAACCCAATCCCCTGTCCCGGGCACCAGGGTCACTATAGAGGTATGAGCAAAATCAATTATATCCACCTCAGCCTGACCGGCACCTACAGTCTCCACCAATATAATGTCCTTTCCCATGGCATCCATAATGTGAATCACGTTGGCTGTAGCTCTGGATAGTCCGCCGTAGCAACCTCTGCTAGCTAGACTCCTGATGAAGACGCCATCATCTGTGGCATGTCTCTGCATTCTTATTCTGTCGCCGAGTATCGCCCCACCACTGAAGGGACTGGATGGATCGACAGCAATAACGCCGACAGTCTTACCCCTCTTCCTGAAGGCATCTATTAGCACATCTACCAGAGTGCTTTTTCCTGAGCCTGGGGAACCAGTAATACCAATGATGTAAGCCTTTCCAGTATGAGGATAAAGGATTTTCAGTTCTTCAATAGCGCTGGGTAGCTCATCTTCCACGCATCTTATCAATCTTGCCGCTGCTTTTACATTGCCTTGCAATACTTCTTTGGCCAGTTCCATTGGAAGCCCTTCTTCACTCTCTTTCTGCATAGTGGTGAGGTTTCACATTAGCTCTTGTCCAATCTACTATTTCACTGAGCGATGTGCCCGGTAAGAATACTTCTTTGATGCCGGCTGTCTTGAGTTTCAGAACATCATCTTCAGGGATAATACCACCACCCACAACTGTTATATCGTCTGCCTTGTTCTCCTTCAATAGCTCGACTACTTGTGGAAGTAGATACATATGAGCTCCAGAAAGGCAACTCAACCCGATTAGGTCGACATCTTCTTGTAAAGCTGTGTTGACAATTTGTTCTGGTGTCTGGTGTAGACCACTATAGACCACTTCAAACCCTGCATCCCTATAGGCCCGAGCTATAATCTTCGCTCCTCGGTCATGGCCATCAAGCCCCGGCTTGGCAATTAGGATCCTAATCTTTCTCGCCGATTGCTTCGCTCGCAGTGACATTGCTCATCTACTCCTCCTAAAGGCGGACAGATGACTCGCGGTATTCTCCAAAGACGTCTCTCCATACATCACAAATCTCCTGCTCTGTGGCACATTCCTTTACTGCCTCTATGACATAAGGCATCAGGTTCTTATCAGTTTTAGAGGCAGCACGAAGATCATTCAATGTCTGGATCACTCTTCGATTATCTCTCGTTCTTTTTGTCTCATTTGTTCTGGCAATTTGCTCCTGTTCCAACTTATCAGATATTTGTATTAGTGGGGGATAGATTTGTTCACCAGTAGAATATTTATTCATTCCTACCACGACCTTTTCTCCCTCTTCTATTTGCTGCTGATAATGATAGGCAGCATCAGCAATCTCGCTTTGAGGGAAACCCCTCTCGATAGCAACAAGCATGCCTCCCATATGATCTATCTTATTGATGTATTCCCAAGCTATCTCCTCTATCTGGTTGGTGAGGGATTCTACGAAATAAGAGCCCGCCAGTGGGTCTATTGTGTTGGTAACGCCTGTTTCATCGGCGATAATCTGCTGAGTGCGGAGCGCGATAGTGGCAGCGAACTCGGAAGGCAAGGCTAGCGTCTCATCCAAGGAGTTGGTATGGAGGGATTGTGTCCCACCTAGAACCGCTGCCAGAGCCTCGGTGGTAGTTCTGATGATGTTGTTATAGGGCTGTTGAGCAACGAGCGAGCAACCCGCAGTTTGAGTATGAAACCTCATCCACCAAGAACGATGGTTCTTGGCCCTAAACCGATCCCTCATAATTTTGGCCCACATCCTTCTTGAAGCCCTGAATTTGGCAAGCTCCTCAAAGAAATCAAGATGGGAGTTAAAGAAAAAGGAGAGACGAGGAGCAAACGAGTCAACATCCAGGTGCTTCCTCTCAATGACGTCCTGCACATATGCTATTCCGTCAGCCAAGGTGAAAGCCAATTCCTGAGCAGCGGTAGAACCTGCTTCACGAATATGGTAGCCGCTGATGCTTATAGTATTCCAGCTTGGAACATACTTAGTGCCGAATTCGATAGTGTCGCTTATCAGTCTAACCGATGGCTCAGGTGGAAGCATTAGCGTTTTCTGAGCAATGAATTCCTTAAGCATATCGTTTTGGATTGTTCCTCCAATCTTATCCCAGCTTATCCCCTCTTTTTGGGCCACAACCAAATACATAGCCCAGAGTATAGGCGCTGGAGGATTGATGGTCATGGAAGTGGTGACTTTGTCGAGCGGAATCCCATCGGTCAGGGTTTGGAAATCTCTCAAGGTATCAATTGCCACACCACACTTTCCACACTCACCTGTAGCTTTAGGGGAATCGGTATCGTAGCCCATCAAGGTGGGGAAGTCGAAGGCAGTGCTTAATCCCGTCTCACCCTGATTTAGCAAGAGGTGCCATCGTTTATTGGTATCAGCGGCACTACCCATTCCAGAGAACATACGAAAGGTCCACTCCCTCCCTCGATACATGGTAGGCTGACATCCCCTAGTAAAGGGGAAGGTGCCAGGATAGCCAACATCCCGGGCGAAATCCAAGTCCAAGATATCTTCCGGAGTATAGATTCTCTCTATTTCCAGATCGGAAACGGTAGAGAATCTTCGCTTCCTTTCAGGTTTCTGCTCAATGGTCTTCTCCACCTCTGTTTCCCACTGCCGCCTGCCTTCGTGTACCTGCCTTAAAGTCTCCTGTGTAAACATAACCTCCCCCTTAGCAAATGGCAAGTTATTTAACTTCAGCAGAGAAGTGTATCTGAGGCTAAGGGCGAAGTCAAACGTTTGGAGCCAGGTGGCAGGTATGGAGAAAATGGCAGGATATTATGATATTATCGTAATGGAATTTGAATTAGCTGAAAAAAGGGAGGAAATGAACCTAGCTGCAAAGGTTGAGCAATATTTGCCTGGCCAGGTTCTAGAACTGGTTACAAGCATCAGCAAAGAAGCTGGCCAGCTCGGGCAGAGGGCATATCTGGTTGGTGGTGTGGTACGAGACTTGCTTCTAGGTTACCCTAACTTCGATCTAGATTTGGTAGTTGAAGGTGACGCGATAGGATTGGCCCAGCAGATAGCCAAAACTAGGACGATAAAGTTGATTACACATCCTCGCTTCGGCACCGCTAAACTGAGCTGTGGCGATTTCACTCTAGATATGGCTACCGCTAGAGGAGAAACTTATGCCAAGCCTGGTGCACTACCGAGGGTCACGCCTGGCATCCTAGACGATGACCTCTTCCGCAGAGATTTCTCCATAAATGCGATGGCTATTTCCGTGGCACCAGACAACTATGGAGAAGTCATTGACCCTTATCACGGTAAGAGCGATCTGGAGCACCGGTTTATTCGTGTATTGCATACCAGAAGTTTCCAGGACGATGCGACCAGAATTTTGAGGGCTGTCCGCTATGAGCAACGGCTGAATTTCAAACTCGAGACACAAACGGCTCAACTGCTTAAGCGAGATATCCCTATGCTACGGACTATAAGTGCTGACCGTATAAGGCATGAGTTAGAGCTAATTCTTAGGGAGAAGTACCCAGAACATGCTATCGAGCGACTGGACCAGCTGGGAGTGCTGCAAGAAATAAGTCCCTGCCTCAACTACAATGGCTGGTTAACTGGGAAATTTGATAAGGCGCGCAAACTCAATCAGCCTGGACAGCTTCACTTGCTTTATCTATGTCTACTTGCTTACCGTCTCAGCGAAGAGGAGAATGAGCGACTTATTCACCGCCTTAATTTACCCAAAAAGCTAGCTTGCACATTGCATCACACGCTTCGCTTAAGGAGCCAGCTTTCTCTGTTGGCCAAGCCGACCGTGAAGCACAGTGAAGTTTATTGCTTGCTTCATGAATATAACCCGCTGGCTATTCAAGCCAATGCTATAGCGGCGGAATCCTCGGTAGTGTGTTTCAACCTCGAGCTATTTCTGAGCAAATTACGCTATGTGAAAACTTCCCTTAATGGGGAAAAGCTGAAAGGGCTGGGCATTCCTGCTGGACCAGAGTTAGGGAAAATCCTCCAAGTATTACATAAGGCCAAATTGAATGGGGAAGTCAAGACTAAGGCAGACGAGGAGAAACTGGCTCTATCACTAAAACAATGAAGAGCACAGGTGGAAGATTTCGGGACCGAAATAACAGAATAAAATATATTCAGGGAATTTCCCTGCCCAACAGGGCAACAAGAACTCCCATAGTGGTATTCTTGACGCTCCAGCAATTAGTCCAGCTATGTCAGCGGGCATAACGGGCTCAAGGGATAAAAGTGGAATAGCCAACAGCCCATATCGCTTCGTTTGTATCGAAAAAGCCCTCCAGAGTAAAATCAGCCGTGAGATAATTCTGATATTCGTCTCTCCTTTTGCTAGCATATGAGCCAGCCAGCTAGGTACCCTTGGGTAGGGAGGCTGATAAATAGCATTCCAGCCCCTGGTTCTTCAGGCGCAAATATAACTTCTTAGCTTTCTCTTTCTCACGGATAGGAGCAAAAAGGCATGGCCCAGAGCCGGCCAGGCAAACCTTTGATGCTCCCACCTCCTCAAACTTCCTTTTATATTCATTAAGTTTGGGAAAGAAATCGAAAGCTACTTTCTCAAAAGTATTGAACATGAGAGCGGGGGGAATGGTTTCTTCCCTCCTTAGAACTAGCAAGGCTGCATGAATGAGTTCTCCCTTAGTAAAATGACCAGCGTTCAGTTTGCTGTACAGTCTTCTTGTCTTGCCAGGAATCTTGGCCAGCGGTGGCACCAACAAGACAAAGTAAGTTGGGGATGAAGGTGGTAAGGGGGTCACCTTTTCTCCTGTTCCCTCTATTAGGGCTGTGCCGCCGTATATGAAGAAGGGAACATCTGAGCCTAGTTTCGACGCTAAACGTAGTAGCTCTGAAACCGGTAGGGTCAGCTTCCAAAGCTTGGTAAGAGCTAAAAGTGCGCTAGCAGCATCGCTGCTGCCACCTCCCAGGCCTATTCCCCACGGTATATGCTTATGTAGTTCGATTTGTGCCCCTTTGTCATATCCGATCGCTTTCTTGAGAAGGATGGCAGCCTCTGTTACTAGGTTGTTGTCTTCCAAGCTTGGCTCACTGCACTTAAGAGAAATTTGCTCAGCCAGCTTGAAATTAAGCACATCGCATAGATCTATTGTTTGGAGAATGCTGGAGATTTGGTGAGAATTGTCATATTCTCCCAACACCTCGAGAACAAGGTTTACTTTCGCCGGGGCATAAACAGTCAGCATGGCATTATCCCTTTAGAGGGGCTAGGACTTCCCATAGTTCTTTCCATTCCTCTAGACTGAGGGTTTCAGCCCGCCGTTTAGCTTCTATGCCAGCCTTTTCTAGCGACAAAGCAATCTGGCTGGGTGGTATTCGCAAAGCCTGAGATAAGGAGTTACGGAGCTGTTTACGAGGCGAGCTGAAGCCACAGTTGACTATACTGAAAAAACTATCGGGGTCGGAAACCTGAATAGCTGGTTTGGGGTAAACATCAAGCCGCAAAATAAGAGAATCTACTTTCGGCGAGGGATAGAAACTTCTCGCTGGCACGTAGCTTACAATAGTTGGTCTAGCATGGAATTGAGTCATAACGCTGATCAAGCTCATATTACCGGGTATAGCAGCTATAGCCTCGCCAACTTCCTTTTGCACCATCACTACTATGAGTGAAGGTTTGGCATCAGCTTGCAAAAATTGGCGCAATACCGGTGAGGTAATATAGTAAGGAAGGTTAGCCACTACTTTATATCCTTGGGCGCGCTTAGGGAAAGCTGAATAGTCCTCCAGAAGTTGCTGTGGAGCAATCTTGAGTATGTCAGCATGGATAATCTTGACGTTAGGAAAGGGAGATAGTATTTTCCT
This sequence comes from uncultured Dehalococcoidales bacterium, assembly GCA_964545665.1. GTDB lineage: Bacteria > Chloroflexota > Dehalococcoidia > GIF9 > AB-539-J10 > CAZJGF01. The sequence continues at coordinate 717 of CAZJGF010000041.1, read as the reverse complement.
CAGTATACTAGCCAACCTGGAATCAAGCTCAACAGCAATGACCGTAGCTACTTGCTCAGCCAATCTTTTGGTTAACACGCCTAATCCAGGACCTACTTCAATTACAGTATCTTCATGGTCAAGCTCAGCAGTGGATATAATGCGTTGCAACACGTCTTCGTCAACCAAGAAATGCTGTCCCAACTTTTTTTTTGCTCTAAGGTTGAACTGATGAAGCGAAGCTTTAACCTGATACAGGGCTCCGGTGTTCATGTCTACTCTCGTCATAGGTATCCTAGCACATTGGCTTGGCTAGCCGCATCAATTCGTGAACATAGACGATGGAGGCAGCTCGTCTTGCCCCAAGGCTGAAATAATATCATGGCTCTTCCTTCAATTGATCTGAGCCGCCTAACTAGCTCGTTTGTGCCAGAGTAGGAGAACTCTAGGTATCCGGCTGACTCCTCGTTGGTTGTTTGCTTCCCCATGACCAGCGTAAGCATCCTGTGTCTTTGCAGCGACTCTGGCATGTCTACCTCGTCCACAAGGTAATGCCTCCTTTCTCAAGGGAGGCTACCTTGAGGATCGTCAAGGTATCATTTTTCGCTTGTGGATTAGGGTATCATTCTACGTTGGAGCTAACAAAAAAGGTACGTGTCAAATTATCTAAGTAGGTAACCCAGCTTCAGGTTGTTGCCTCATAAGAAATGTGACTATGAGGGTTAACCTCCTGGGTTC